>CBEULQ010000008.1:0-17072 GCA_965543975.1 uncultured Desulfocucumis sp.
TGAGCCTTGGGTTCGGAAGGGGTTATTCCCCTACCGAACTCTTAGAGCGAACTTAAAAGTGAAGCTCGAAATCTCTGATTTCGTTAGCTGAACTTTCATACGTTGGGGACATTCCTCACCCCAAAGTAAGGCGCTCAATAGAGGTGTGTCCCCTGACCTTAAGTTTTCGAGCTTTACAGCCTGTTTATCCCCGACCTTCGAGGACGGGATCTTACAGGCTGTTAGCGAGATAAAACACGCAGAGGGAGGGATATGCGTGAGTGACAAATGCAATAAGTGCGGAACGTATATCAACGGCCTGCATGCTGCAGGCACCGTTGAAGACGGCATTAAGCTATGTTTAAAATGTTTGCTGGAATACTTCAGAGTAAAGGCAGTCTCCTAGGAGGCTGTACCCGGTGTATTGGTCATTACGTGAAAAGCCGCCCTATCGGCGGCTTAATCCATTGCTTTTTTTAAACAAAGGTGGAAAACACCCTGTTACCCAGTGCTATACCCCTTTCAGTAAGCCGCAAAAAGCCTCCGGCGTATTCCAGAAGTCCATCCTTTACCAGTCCCTCGATTTGCCCCCCGTAGACCTCCTCAATTTTTTCCCCGAAACGGTCCGCAAAACTATTTAGGTTTAATCCTTTAATCAACCTCAGCCCCAAAAAGACGGTTTCGGCCATTTCCGTTTCCTTTGAAACTGTATGCGCGTCCATAATAGCAAGTTTTCCGCCGGCAATACCGGCGGAGTATTCCTCCAGGGTTGACGCATTGGCATATCTGGCTCCCCTCAGATAGGAGTGCGCGGCCGGACCCAGCCCCAGATAGGGTTGATTCCTCCAATATATAAGGTTATGCAGGCATTCCTTGCCTGGCAGCGCAAAATTGGATATTTCGTAGTGGCAGAATCCTTTGTCCGTTAATATTCTAATGGCATCAGAAAACATCTCCGCCTCGACATCTTCGTCACATTGATTCAATTCACCCGCGGCTATCCGCTCTGCAATGGGGGTGCCCTCTTCAACCTGCAAACTGTAAGCGGAAATATGCCGTAGCCCCAAATCCGAAGCTATTTTCAGGCATTCTCTCCATTCACCTTCCGTTTGTCCGGGTAATCCGTAAATCAAATCCGCGCCGATATTATCAAAACCAGCCTCACCGGCTGTATCAACGGCTTCCACGGTCTCCCGGAAATTATGCACCCTGCCCAGGTTTTTCAGGTGTTTATCACTGCATGACTGCATGCCGATACTAATCCGGTTAACCCCCAGGCGACGCAGGGACCTCAATTTTTCCAGGCTGACGGTGCCGGGATTGGCCTCCACGGATATTTCCCTGCAAGAAGAAAGATTAAAATGCATCATTATAGCCTCAAGTATATTAGCAAGGTCAGCGGTTTCAAGACAAGTGGGTGTTCCGCCTCCTATATATAATGTCGTAACCTGCCTTTCCTCCCTGCCCAGAATATCCGCATACAGGGATATTTCCCCGGCAAGAGTCGAAAGGTACAGGTTTATTCCATCCCTGTCAGATGTAAAAGAAACAAAATCGCAGTAGCTGCACTTTTTCAGGCAAAATGGAACATGTACATACAAACCAACCGCCATGTATTTACCTCCGCCCTTTCCGCACCTATTATACCATCCGCCGGAAAAAACGGAAAAAAAACAGTGACGGGTAATCTAGATCACTTCCCGGCAATTCCCGGAATCACTAAAACCGGTTAATTGATGAGTATCCCGGGCAATAAGCAGTTCCTCATTGGTAGGTATGGCTATCACGCGCACCTGGTCCGCTAATGAATTGAGAAACACCTCCCGGCCGCGTGTTTTATTGGCGCTATCATCAATTTTTATACCCAGCCAGGACAGGCCTGCGATTATTTTTGAACGAATATATGGGGAGTTTTCCCCGATGCCCCCGGTTAAAACCAGTACGTCCAGGCCGCCCAAAACGGATGTAAAGGACCCTATCCATTTTTGGACGTTATAGCAGAACATATCCAGGGCCAGTTGCGCCCTGCGGTTGCCTTCCCCGGCAGTCCTTTCCAAATCGCGGAAATCGCTGCTTATTCCGGATATACCCAGCACTCCGCTGCGTTTATTAAGGAGTTCGTTGAGCTGGGATATTGTCATTCCCTCTTTTTCCATTATAAACGGCACGATGGCAGGATCCATATCGCCGGTTCTGGTGCCCATAAGCAATCCGGCCAAAGGGGTAAAACCCATGCTGGTATCCAAAGATTTGCCGCCTTTTACGGCACATAGGCTGGAGCCGTTGCCCAGGTGGCAGGTTATTATTTTTAATTCCTCTATTTCGCGTTTTAAAAGTTCTGCCGCCCGGGCAGAAACGTAACGGTGCGATGTGCCGTGAAATCCGTACTTGCGAATCCCGAAGCGGGAATAATATTCGTAGGGCAAACCGTACATATAAGCTTGCGCCGGTATAGTCTGGTGAAAGGCTGTGTCGAACACCGCCACCTGACGGGCTTTTGGCATAAGATGGCTACACACTTTTATACCGGTTATATTTGGGGGATTGTGAAGAGGAGCCAGTTCGGACAGGGATTCCAGTTCACTCAATACGTCCGGTGTGATTTCAACTGAACTGTTAAATCTTTCACCGCCGTGTACAACTCTGTGCCCCACGGCGTAAATATTCTCAACGTTGCTAACCACTCCATGCAGTGGGTCGGTTATCCATTTAAGAATATTCTCTATGGCTACACGATGGTTTGGTATCAATATGTTTATTGCTACTTTTTCTTTGCCGGCCGACTGCTGGGTTAAAGCCGAACCCGCCAGCCCGATGCGCTCCACCAGACCGCTGATCAGAACCTGTTCCTCAGACATATCGTACAATTTATATTTAACGGACGAGCTACCGCAATTCATTACCAGAATTAACATATTGTCCCCCTAAAAGTTCAGAACAAATAGTTTAACTTAGCACTAACAGCGCAAGGTCGCCGTTTTTCAATCCCACGGCATTTCCCTCATCCACATCCACATGCATTTCCAGACGGTACTGCCGGTTTACCCGGACCAGCACCTCGGCAAAGGTTAGCCCCCGGGGCCCCCGGGCCCGCACGTTTATCCTGTCGCCATCCTTTAACCCGAATCGCCGGGCATCCTCTTCGGACATATGAATATGCCTGGCCGCAATTATGCAACCCTCCGGCACGGTTATTGACCCGGCCGGACCAACCAGGGTGACGGAGGCAGAATCTTTCAAATCCCCCGAATCCCTGAGAGGAGCCTTGATCCCCAGTTTGAAACAGTCGGAAATGGAAATCTCAACCTGGGTTGCTTTTCTGGACGGCCCGAGAACCCGGACCTTTTCCAGTACTCCCTTTGTGCCCACCAGGGTGACCGTTTCCTCGCAGGCGTATTGGCCAGGTTGTGAAAGTTCCTTGGCTCTTCGCAGTTTGTAGCCGGACCCGAAAAGGATGCCGATGTCTATTTCAGAAAGGTGCACATGGCGGTTGGAAATGGCCACCGGTATCAGCAGGGAACTATCCGCTTCCTCGCAAAACCCTTGCCGGCTGTTCCGGTTCAGTTCCTGCCTGACCATATCCGTAATTATTTCAACCAATGCGCTTAATTCCAACTGACTCATCTCCCGCCGCAGGAGACCGTTCCTAAAATATCGCCTGTCATTTGGGAAGTGAGAGGTGAGATGTTAGAGGTGAGATTCTTGTGGGAATTTGCTTTAGCAAATTCCTTTTATATCCCACTTCTCATTTCCCACGTCTTACCTCTCAATTTAGAACGGCCTCAGAGTATACTTTTTCGGTCTCTTTACTTAATTAGTTAACCTGGCCAGAACTTGCCGTACTATGTTTTCTATTTCACTGGTGGATATCTGTTCGTTATTTGCCGGGTTCTTGCAGCATTCGCGCCGGCCGCCGCCTGGAACGTATTCTCTGATGCCGTAAGCCAGCCGCTTGATGTTAATCAGGTGCAGGGGCGTGACGTTGTCGGAGGTGCTGCTGCCGCCCCATGTGCCGCAACCCAGTGTCAGGGCAGGCGCAAGTCCGGTGGTGTACCCGATGCCTCCCAGCGCGGAGGGAGTGTTTACCATTATACGGAAAACGGGTTTTTTAAGGGCAAACTCCCTGATTATTTCCTCATTCTGCGAGTGAATGACCAAACTGTGCCCTATGCCTTCCTCTTCCAGCAGTTGAATGCTGCGCTCACAAGCTGAATACCAGTCTTTCTCCACATAGAATCCAAGCACAGTGGTGAGTTTTTCGTGGGAAAGAGGGTATTTCTTGCCCACACCTGACTGGTGGCCTATTAAAACCCTGGTCCCTTCAGGCACTTTTAATCCGGCCTTCTCCGCCACCACCCGGGCACTGCGGCCCACCATGGAAGGGTTCATTCCCCGTGGAGTGAACAATAGCCTGGCCACCTGTTCCGTTTCTTGGGAGGACATGAAATAAGCTCCCTGCCTTTTAAACTCCTCCACAACCCGTTCTTGTATGACTTCTTCAACTATAACGGCCTGCTCGCTGGCGCATATGGTTCCGTTGTCAAAGGTTTTGCTGTCCATAATGCATTTCACTGCCAGGGGGATGTCCGCCGTCCTTTCAATAAAAGCCGGCACGTTGCCTGGCCCCACGCCATAGGCGGGCTTTCCGGAGCTGTAAGCCGCCTTCACCATGGCCGAGCCGCCTGTGGCAAGAATGACGCTGATGTCGTCGCTCTTCATAAGCTCTTCCGTGGCTTGCATGGTTATTTTGCCCAGGCACCCGATAATGCCCTCGGGGGCTCCTGCTTTGACAGCCGCCTCCTGCATCACCTGCGCAGCGGCAAAGGTGCACCGGGCCGCCGAGGGATGCGGGGAGATCACTATGGCATTACGGCTCTTAAGGGAAATAAGGCATTTATAAATAACAGTGGAAGTGGGGTTGGTGGAGGGCACTATGCCCATGACCACGCCCACCGGCGCTGCAATTTCCACAACCTTGGCATTGTGGTCCTCTTTGATTATCCCCACGGTTTTCATGTCTTTGATATATTCATATACATGCCTTGAGGCGAAAAGATTTTTTGTTATTTTGTCCTCAAATACTCCAAATTTGGTTTCATCCACCGCCATCCGCGCCAGCCACTCGGCGTTGGCCTCACCCGCTTCGGCCATGGCCTTGATGACGCGGTCCACTTCTTCCTGGCTGAATTCACTAAAAGTCTTTTGTGCTTCCCGGGCCTTGCGGGCCAGGTTTCGCGCCTCCTGGACCGAGCTTAAATCATAATCCAGCAACATTTACACCCGCCCTCCGATTTTGACCTGAAATGATGAATTACTTAAACGTCCTGCCAGTTGGCAGGATAGGTTACATAGAAAAATTTAACTTTCTCCGGACAGCCGAATGTTATCTTGCTGCCACTGGGGATATAAAATACGTCCCCGGCATTGCCCCGGTAAGTTTTGCCGTTGATGGTAATCTCCAGCGATCCTTCAATGATGTAATCGTATTCGTCATAACGCAGTTCCCAATCAAAGGAAGTGTTTTCCATGGCCATGAAGCCGGCTGCCATGCGCGGGCTTTCCTTTAGCGGCAGCAGGTCCGCCAAAGCCACCTTGTCACCCGGCTTACCAGTGTCAAAGGGCTGGCAGGTAACGGTGTTGCCCCGCACCAGCCGCAGCCCCCCGCTGTCCCTTTCTATATCCGGCAGGGGTGGGGAGGCCGCAGTACCCAGGCAGGCCAGTACCTCTTTTACCACCATGGCCACCAATTGCGGATCCGGTCCGCCATCAACCGCCTGTTTGCAAAACTGTTCCACAACAGCAGCAACGTTGTCTTTTGGGGACGATGCTGCGACAGCCAAGTTGTTTATGGCAGGTTTATCCGGGTGCTCTTTTACGGTATCTGTTTTCACCAGTTTGACACCCAATTCCCGGGCAGCGTCCTTGGCCGAAGGCGTCAGAAGCGTCTGCGGGCCAACCAACAGCTGCATTTCCTGCCTGGCTGCCCTATCCTGAATGTCCCTTGCTGTGATCAATTCTTTCAAACCTCAACACATCCTTACAGAATGGCTTTTTTCAGTAGTTTGCTGGGTGACGGAATGACCACTTTTTCCACCAGCAGTCCGTTATCGGCGGCCATGGCGCTGCCGGCTTCCACAGCAGCCTTCACCGCAGCCACATCACCGGTTAAAGTAACGAATGATTTGCCGCCAATGCCCGACCCCAGCCTGATTTCAATTAAATCCACCTCTGCTGCCTTGGCGCAGGCATCAGCCGTTATGATCAGCGACGCCACGGTAAAGGTTTCAATTATACCCAGCGCCTGCAACTCGGGTATTTCCCCTGTGGAGGTAATGGCAGGAAAAACCCCGGGGTGAACGTTCGGTATAATAAAATCGTCAACCACCGCCTGAGCGCCAACTTTGACACCGGCTTTTACGGCGCTCTGCACGGCGGCGACATCGCCGCTGACCAGTGCCATATATTTGCCGGGGCAGATGGGGTTGGCAGCCAGCAAATCCACCATAGCGGTTTTTACCATGGCGTCTGCCGCCTCTATACCCTTTGCTATACTGTTGAATTCCACTAATCCTATAGCTTGCATTTTCATACTTCCTTTAGGCCTCAATAATTATTTGTGACGGCGCAACCTCCGTTACCGTCCCGTCAATGCTGGCATGTATACAGGCACCCAGGGACTGTTCGGGCACTTCGGCCACCAATTCACCCCGGGAAACTTTCTGTCCCTGTTTTACCACCGGGATGGATGGCGCTCCCACATGCTGCTTTAAAGGCAGCACCACCCTGGCCGGTTTTATTTCAACTTCCCGCAGGGGCGCCGGCACATCATATGGTTCAAGACCCAAATAGTTAATTAACCTCTTAACAGGGATTTTTCTGTATTCCCTTACCTGGAGGGGAACGCTTTCCGGCACTGGAATCGAATAGCGCACTCCGGCTGACGCCAATTGTGCCTTGATCTCGGCATTCATCCGCCGGGGGGATAAATTCATTATGCAGGCGTATTCACAGGCGCCGCATTCCGAACAAAGCAGGCTGGATCGCATGGCGTTTACGTCGTTTAACATATATGCCAGTGAACGCATTATTTTATGCGGTTCCAGCCGGTGCCCCAACAGCCGCCGGGGACATACATCAGTGCAACGGAAACACTGCACGCAAGAAGTGCGGGACATTTTAACCTCACGGGTGGTTGGCCTGATTTTACGTACAAACAGTTCATGTTCTGCCGGCAAAACAATTAATCCCTTTGTGGTTTTGGTTACCGGCTTTTGTATATCGTCCACCACCCTGCCCATCATGGGCCCGCCCTCAATTACCGAAAAGCCTGATGTTTCTTCAAGCCCCGCCAGAGCCAGAACGTCCCGGACGGGAGTGCCCACCGGCACACGGCAGGTTAAAGGATTTTTCACAATCCCGGTAACTGTCAGGAAAGTATCCACCACCGGCCTGTTTTCCAGGGCTGCCCCTACATTAAGAAGTGTCTCCACGTTGGTTACGATACAACCGACTTTTAGAGGTATTCCGGCCTCCGGCACGGTCAGACCCGTAACCTCCTGGACCAGGACGTGTTCATCACCGGCAGGGTAAAAATCGCCCAGAATGAACAGCTGACATTGTTTGTATTTGTTCCAGCGTTGAAGTTCGTTTATGGCCGCTTTGTGCTTTCCCTTCAAGGCCACAATTCCTTTGCTCGCCCCCGTGGCCTTGAGCAGCTTTCTCAGGGTGCGCCAAACAGTCTGGGCCTCCGTTTGTAATAGCTGCTGGTCCACTCTCAGCAAAGGCTCGCATTCTGCGCCGTTTACAATCACACAGTCTGCCCTGGCGGACATTTTGGCATGGGTTGGAAATCCTGCCCCACCGGCGCCCACCACACCTGCCGTGCGTATTGCTTTAATAAGTTCTTCGGCCATTTAAAACACCTCTAGTGATTTATGCAAAACATACATGATCGGGTTAACCCAAGGAAATCTGTGAGCCTCCATCTTCGTCTTGAGAGTCTTCCTGAGGCCGTTCAAAAACAAGCGTGGCACGAAAGGCGAAGTCGGACAGCGCGGAGCGTACTGGAGGTATAGAGGTCAGGGGACACACCTCTCTTTAGAGCATGTATTAAGGGTCAGAGGAATGTCCCAAATTAATACTGTACGGCGAGCCTTAAAGGGCCAGGCTAAAGTTTTAGGAACGACCTCCTAGTGTCTGTCTTCGTCTACTATGCCAATAATGGCCGCGTCCACCGGCGTGCCCTGAAGCCCCTGCATCTGACGGGCGGCGCTGCCCCGGGCAACCAAAACCTTCTCCCCGATGCCGGCCCCGATTTGATCCACGGCCACCATCAGCCTTCCCCCGGACTCTTCCGGGCCTTCAATTATTTCAACGATCATGAATTTCATCCCGGTCAGGGATTCATCTTTACGGGTGGACCATACATTGTCCACCACTCTGCCCAGAAGCATCATCACGCCTCCTTTGCCAGGATTGTTCAACCGCCTTGACGGCCTCCCGGACGGAAGCCGTGTCTCCCCACACTGCAATCATGCACATGTGCTGGGGACAAAGGCCCCTTATTTCATCAACTTCCACCGCTGCGCTCTTTTCCGCCACATCCGCCGCAACCAGTATGTCCGCCAGTTGCCCCTGGATTAATGCGATGGCGGAAGGGGTTCCCAGCAGGGGCTCCCTGCCGGCCCTTCTACCGTTAATGATTCTCAGGGCGGAGGCCGCAGGGGTATTAATTATCCTGATCAGCATTTAACTTTCCCCTTTTTTAAAGCAGTCAGGGCAATTCCAAGGGGCGTCACCAGGAACGGATTATTGGGTTTATATACCTTTATACCGGTATGTTTTTCTATCACCTGTTCGATGTTTTTCAAACAGCTTGTCCCGCCCACCAGGTAAATTGATCCCGGGGAAAAAACCTCCACTTGCCGGCTGATTATGCTGCCGACCTTTTCCATGACGGGTTTTAAAACTGGAAACAGCTCGTTATGTTTTTCCATGTTTTTCTTTAACTCTTCAGCCTGCAAAAAGTCTATTTTTCTGGCTCCCGCCAGCACCAGGCTGAAGTGCGTACCCCCGGTAGGCTCGTCGGCCGTATATACCACCCGGCCTTCACTGAGCACTGCTATGCCGGTGGTGCCGCCGCCAATATCAACCACGGCTCCGTCTTTAATTTTAAGCACCTCGTTTGCTGCCGTGGGCTCGTCAGCCGTGCCGGTCACTTCCATACCCGCCGCTTCCGCCACGTGGTTTATATATCTCACATCCGCCGTGTTTGTACCCGGAGGATAAGCCGTGGCAGCAACGTCCAGTTCCCTTCCCAGCCGGCTTTCCAGTTGTTCTTTCAGTTCCTTGACTATATCCACTGCTCCCATATAGTCCACAACCAGGCCGTCCCTGACCACCTGCGCGAAGCGCATGGCGCCGGCCAGCGGGCGGCCGGTCTGGTCCACCACGGACAGCACGATATAGGCGGTGCCCAGGTCGACCCCGGTGTACAGCACATCGCCGGGTCCAGGCATAACTGGAGTCTCAAAGGTTTTTGCAAAATCCTCCACCAGTTTGTCACAGGCAGTTAAAGGCAAAAGACATCAGTCCTTCCGGTTATTCCTGGTTGCCGGGTTTGTAATACCAGCCGCTCAGCAGCCGGCACATCATGATATAGATAATGCTGCTAGTCCTGTTCAATACCCGGAGCAAGTCTTCCCGCTCCACCTTATCCCCCTGGCAGAATGCATCCACCGCCGATAGTTCCACCTGGCGGGCCAGGGTCCGCAAAAGGTTGAGACGAGCCATAATAACTCCCTGGCCGGCTTCGGGCATAAAATGCCCCGTGCCCAAATACCTGTCCGGATGATGGGACTGCTGTCGAATTTGTTCATGATTGAGCCCGCTGAAAGAAAAGTCTTGTAGAGGTGTTTCCGTTACCTCGGCTTTCATTACCAGGCGCAGCAAGTCCAGCAATTCCTGCAGATCCGCAGCCAGCGGGTTAAGCCCGGCCCGGCGCGCATCAATAATGGCTATAAGCACCTCTGCCTGCAGGTGGTCCAGCTTGCCGCGCAGCTTTATCCTGGGGTGGTTCTTTGTAACCAACTGGCTGCCCCGCAGGTGGGTTTGGTGCTCCCTCTTAACGGTTCCCTGATCCTGCTCCCGGGTAAATCCCTCCGGAACGTCAGGTACTGCTGCCTGACCCGGAATTGGAAGCTTCCCGGCGTCGCAGTTTTTTCCTTGCCGGGATACGGTTATTTTGCGATCATTTAGAAACTGGGCTGCCGCCGGTGTCAGTCCGGCACCGGCAGGCAGCGTGAACCGGGTAAAGGGAGCTTCGCGGTACATATCCCGTAATTCCAGTTCAGTAATAACCTTCAATGGTTATCCCCACGCTTTGTAAATTATTTTTCCAGTTGGGGCAAAATCATTTCCATATCGGCATGAGGCCTGGGTATGACATGAACTGAAATAAGTTCTCCCACTCTTTGGGCTGCGGCAGCCCCGGCGTCGGTTGCTGCCTTTACCGCTCCCACATCACCGCGCACCATTACCGTTACCAATCCGCCGCCTACGTGGACCTTGCCTACCAGATAAACATTGGCTGCCTTTACCATGGCGTCGGCTGCTTCAATAGCGCCGATAAGACCCTTGGTTTCAATCATTCCCAGAGCGTTGGCTGTACTCATACTGATTAACCTCCTAAATATTTTATTGATTTACACTTCCAAAGCATTTTACTTTTATCTTGTTTCATCAACTGGTAATTTGTTTTTTTTATAATATCGCATGCAGAAAATATTTTTTTGAAGAATGAATAGATATAACTAGCATTATTGTATCTAGTAAAATTTAGGTTATTGCACTAAAGCGATTTTCTTGAATAATCGAGACATAGTTTTATTAATAGATTTGAAATAAAAGATTTATACAAATAGCACCTGGTATCAGTATTCCAGAGGTCCGCCGGCTACGCTGATAACCGCGTCCCGAAATGCTTCCGCGGCAGCCTTGCAGGCGCTTTGTGAACCGGTAAGCAAGGCACCGCCGAAGTTTGTTTCGCTGGGGGGACTGTACCACTGAACCATGCGCACGTCTGCCGCCTTAAGAGCCGCATCCACCGCGTAAATGGACTCCAGAGGCGGGGCGATAAGATAAGCCAGAGGTTCGCCTTCCTTAATGCCCGCCAGTTTGGAAAGGTAGCTGCCGGTACGGGAAATGACATGGGGGTACATGGCTATGGTGCCCTCGGCATTGGCCGTATAAAAGAACGCCTCATTTTCCAGGGTATAAACGGCTGCTTCCAGGCCGCTGCGCACTTCGGCCGGGTCAGGTCCCGCCAGTATGCCTATGAATTCCCCCGAAAGGGGCCCTGAGGCGTGCGCCGCTCCTGCATAGAAGGAACGGGCGTAGACCACTTCCACCATGGCCTTTTTGGTAGCTTCATCAAGGGCGGTATAACCTGCGTCATCAATGGTGCAGGTAAGCATTCCCAGGCTGCGCTGTTCCGGGGTTAGTTTCAGGTTTTCCGCCAGGTCGGGTGACACATTTGGTATTAATCTAACCGCCAATATTTCCGCTTTGATGGGTTCCAGCACCAATTTCCCCACCTCCTTCCTTTAATTAATTAGAATTAAATACCAGTGTTTTTACAGTAACCGGCACAACCTTGCCGTCCATCAGCGGGTTCCCTATATCCACGTAGTCCCCGTCGTCGACGTTTATGCCGTCTATGCACAATATGTCTTTTTC
Source organism: uncultured Desulfocucumis sp. (assembly GCA_965543975.1). Lineage (GTDB taxonomy): Bacteria > Bacillota > Desulfotomaculia > Desulfotomaculales > Desulfocucumaceae > Desulfocucumis. Next base: position 11,716 of record CBEULQ010000008.1, read on the forward strand.
ATTACCCAGGTTTAAGGCCAGTGTTTGACCTAGCACCCTGCCGCAGTCCTGTTCGAGGATTACCACCAGGGGGTGTGAGGTTGCCTTCAGGAATGGATGCATTCCCTGGATTATTCCTTCCGCCAGCCGCACCACTGCATTGTAGCTGTGGTCCACCGGCCCGGGCAGAGCCAAGGCCAGCGCCGGAGCATCTCCGCCTTCTATAAAAGGAGCCAGTTGACGGGTTATTTCTTCTGCCATCGCCCGGGATTCCCCGGGCACTTGATATTGGAACGGTCTTATTACGGGAAGGTTCCGCAGGGGCAAGCGCTCCGGTGTTATTCTGATGGTGCTGCCGCTAATGTTCATGGTCTGGGTTCCGGCTCCGATTACCGTGGCCCGGATGGTTTCCCGGGGCTTCTCCAGTTGCCCGGGGCCGGCCTCAAATGCCCGGCGAAGAGCCTGTCCCAGGAAAGGTCCCAGGTCGCCGTACCTGGTTCCTTCGGCCAGTGTCAGCGGCACCTCCCCGCGTTCATATACATGCTCCGCCACTCCCCCGGATATCATGACCCTGTCGATTGAGTAGTCCAGCGTCAGAGGGGGTGTCATGAGCAGTTCCGAGGCCAGTTCGTTGCTGCCGCCCGCCACAAACAGCGCGCTTACAGCTTCGGCCATGTTTTGTGTTATACGGCTGATTTCCTCTGAAGTCAGCCTGTCTCCCAGGTGCAGGTTTAATCCCGTGTAATCCAGTATTTTTCTGCCGGGTGGTGAAATGTATGTTATTTCAGCACTGCCGGGCCGCAGCACCAGGAGCCTTCCCCCTATGTTGATGCAGGTGGAGTCTATGGCCTTCCCCTGACTGAATACCGCTATGTTGGAAGTTCCGCCGCCCACATCTATGTTGGCCACCACCTGGTGGCAGCGGCGGGAGTGCGATGCCGCACCGGAGCCACGGCCGGCAATGACCGATTCAAGGTTTGGTCCCGCTGTGGCCACCACGAAATCACCCGCGAATCCCGCAAGGTGTTCCAGCAATTGCCGGGCGTTATCCTTTTTTGCCGTTTCACCGGTAATGATAACCGCGCCGGTGGTTACCTGCTCCGGAGATATTCCGGCCCGCCGGTATTCCCCGGATACAATCCCGGTGACGGCCTGGGCGTCGATTATTTCCGGTGTTAGCAGCGGCGTAAAATGTATCTCGCTGCGGTATACAACCTCTTTGTCAACTATTTCCATCCTGGGAACCGCGGAACCGGGGGCTACATTGGCCACCACCAGCCGGCTTAATACAAGCTGGGTGGTGGTGGTTCCCACATCAATACCCACGCTTAATATTTCTTCCCGACCGTTGTTAACCACCAGCAACACCACTTTTCATTTATAGAGAGAGCTTCACGCCGCTTACCCTGGCATCGTATATTTTTCTGATCAGCCCGGCCAGGTGCGCACCGGCTTCAGCCGGGGGGGTGCCGCCTTTGTGTATGTTGGAAACCACTGTGTGATCGGCGATAATAGTACCCTCATTGGGTTGATAAACCAGGTAGGCGCTCATGCTTTCGGCAGTGCCCAGGCCCGGCCGTTCGCCCACCAGAAGAATCACTACCTTCGCCTGCACCAGCATACCTATGGCATCCATAATTTCAACCCGGCCATAGCGTACGATAACATCCTTGCCGGTAGACAATCCTTCTGCCTTGAGGCCTTGTTTCAGTGCCGGCAGTATGTGGGGCAGGTTTGCTTTCAGAGCCTTGGAGCTCAGACCGTCGGCTACAATAATTTGCACATCCAGTCCTTTGGGGCACTCCCGGCGAATTTTTTCCGCCGACTCGGGAGATAGCTTTTTCCCAAGATCCGGGCGGGTGAGATACTGGTCCTTGCTCGTCACCATGGACTGCACCGGGAGAAGGTCGTATTCCCCGGCCAGCGACTCATCCATTTCGCTGAATACCGCATCCTGAGCCACAGCATGGTCCGCCCTGAACCTCAATACAGTTCTGGTCAGCGGCCGCGGCCCGCACCTCCACACGCCGATGCGGGCAGGTGTTGTGCTTTTAAAGAATTCCAGCGCCGCCCTGTCCTTGGGATCGGGCACCAGTATTTCCTTTTGCAGATCCACCCGGGCCAGATCCTCAATATCAGCGCAATCTTCCTGGTCACAGCAGTCCGTCTCCCGGTTTTCTATCCGGCTTGCGGGCTTATTATCCGGGAGCGGGGCCGCAACATTCCGGACCTCTTTATCCTTGCTTTGCTCCGCCAACTGGGTAAGCACCGCCTGTACAATTTGTTTAATCTGATCATCTGCCGCCATGGCGCCTACCTCCTTTCACCGGTGAAGACGGATGCGTCACCGGCAATGGCGGTTAATTTTCCGTCCCTCATCAAACCCATATTTTCAAGCCACTCTTCAAATTCCGGCAAAGGCCTCATCACCAGCAACTGTCTCAGTGTGGCTATGTCGTGATAACTGGTGCACTGGTAGTTGAGCATAACGTCGTCTCCCATGGGAATCCCCATGAAGTAATTTATTCCGGCAGACGTTAAAAGCACCGCCAGGTTTTCTATATCGTTCTGGTCTGCTTTCATATGGTTGGTATAACAGGCATCGACACCCATGGGCAGTCCGGTTAACTTACCCATGAAATGATCCTCCAAACCGGCCCTGATTACCTGTTTGCTGTCATACAAATACTCCGGCCCGATAAAGCCAACCACCGTATTCACAAGAAATGGTTTAAACTGCCGGGCCAATCCGTAACAGCGGGCTTCCAGGGTTACCTGATCGGCGCCGTGATGCGCCTCGGAAGAAAGCTCCGACCCCTGGCCGGTTTCAAAATACATTACATTGGGTCCTGTGGCGCGGCCGTATTTCAATGCGATTTCCCGGGCCTCCCTGAGTATGTCGATGGACACCCCGAAGGAATCGTTGCCCTTTTGAGTACCGGCCAGACTCTGGAAAATCAGGTGGCTGGGCGCTCCCTGCTGAATCGCCTTCATCTGTGTGGTAACGTGTGAAAGTACGCAAATCTGTGTGGGCACCTGCCACTGCTCGATAAAATTGTTAATGGCCTCCAACGCCCGGGTTGTCCCGGCTATGTTGTCCTCCACAGGGTTAAGTCCGATAACCGCATCGCCTATTCCGTAGGACAAGCCCTCCCTTATGGAGCTTAGGATTCCTTCCGGGCTGTCGGTGGGATGGTTCGGCTGCAGCCGAACCGCCAAGCAGCCCGGCAGGCCAATGGTAGTACCGGCCTGGGCGGTGATTCTTATTTTTCGCGCGGCGTAAACCAAATCAAGGTTTGTCATCAGCTTGGCAGCGGCAGCTACCATCTCGCTGGTCAGCCCGCGGCTGATGCGACTGATTTGATTGCCTCCGGCCCGGTCGCTGAGGATATACTCCCTTAACTGGGATACGGACCAGTTTTTGATATCCCGGTAAACAGTCTCGTTGACATTATCGTCAATGATCCTGGTTACCTCATCAAGTTCGTAAGGCACCACGGGATTACTTCTAAGGTCTTCAAGGGTTAGTTCGCTCAGCACAACCTTGGCAGCCACCCGTTCCTCCGCCGATGCGGCCGCTATCCCGGCCAATACATCGCCGGATTTCTCTTCATTGGCTTTGGCCAGCACGTCTTTAACGTCCCGGAAGCAAAAAGTACGTCCGAATAGCCTGGTTTTAAGTTTCACTTTTCCAATCATCCTTTTAACGGGTTAGTCGTTGGAAAGCCGAAAACCGGAGAAGTAACAGATTTTGATTACGTCACCTTCCCCGGCTTCCGGTATGCTATTTTCCTTTGCTAAAAACTAATTCAACTCTTTTTCGGCCTGTGCCACGATGGCAAACTCTTCTTCAGGCGCCTTGGCCACCAGGTGGTGCCTGCTGTACAGCCAGAAATAGACTACAAATACCGCATATACCAGGGCAGTCCAGAGAATTACCTTGGGAGCGTAGAAGAAACCGGCAAACAGCGCTAAGATGGCGAGTATAAGCGCCAGGTACGGGGTCAGTGGGTATCCGGGCACTTTATACGGCCTGTGCAGGTTTGGTTCTTTCTTTCTCAGTACGATGGCGGAAAGCATCATCATGATGTAGGATATTACCGCCCCGAACACCGCTATCTGTATTAATACGTCGCCGTTGCCCAGTATGGCCGCGACAATGCCTATCACGCCACCCGCCATAATGGCGATGTGCGGGGTATGGAAGCGTTTATGGGTTACGGAAAGGAATCTAGGCAGGTAACCCGCCCGGGACAGCGCGAAAATCGCCCTGCCGTATCCGAAGATGATTCCGTTGAAGCTGGCAATTAAGCCGGCCAGGCCGATTATGGCCAGACCCTGTATGGCCCAGTGGCCCTGGCCGAAAATAGCTCCCACGGCATCAGGAAGGGGACTGTCGGAAGACCCGATGGCTGAGGACCCGCCTGTGCCCGCGGCAAGGAAAAGCACCAGGAAAGCCGTTATGCAAAGGGTGATAATGGAAGTTATCAGCCCCTTGGGCATATCCTTCGCCGGGTTGTTGCACTCTTCACATACCAGGGGCAGCCCTTCGATGGCCAGGAACAGCCAGATGGCATAGGGGATGGCCGCCCAAATACCAAACATGCCGAATGGCAGAACTTCAGTATTACCTGCGGCGGGAGCAATATCCAGAACCCTTCCCAGATCAAAATGGGGAATTGCCAGTATGGCAAAAATTACAAGACCAACAATGGCAATGGAAGTCACTGCCAGTTCAAAGGTTAGAGTGGATTTTGCTCCAAAGGCGTTAAGCGACAGAAATATAAGGAATACACCCACAACCAGCACCCACTCGGATATGCCGGGGAAAATAAAGTTTATATAGCCGGCTATGCCGTTGGCGATAACCGCCGGGGCGAGTACATATTCCAGCACAACACCGATGCCGGCCAGGTAACCTCCCCAGGGGCCCATAGCCTTTCTGGCGAAGGCATAGGCGCCGCCGGAAAAGGGTATGGCGGTGCTTAGCTCCGCTATGGTAAGACACATGGTGGTATACATTATGGCCATCAGTATCGTGGCGATGAACAGTCCCCAGAAGCCACCGGCCGCCAGACCGAAATTCCAGCCGAAGTAGTCCCCGGAGATAACATAACCGACGCCAAGACCCCAGAGCAGCAGGGGTCCGGCAAACCGCTTCAACTGCCTGTTTTCCAAATAACATCCCTGATCTTCATTTGAAGCGATTTCAGGGTTTGCCGTTTTAGCAGCCATACCTGACAAAACCTCCTTTTAGGTTAGGGGACACACCTCTATTTAGAGCATGCTTTTGGGCCAGAGGAATGTCCCCAACGTAACTCTCTAAATTGGTTGACATCATGATTTACAGCGCATTTTCTCAATGTTAGATACTGTTA
>CBEULQ010000009.1:0-17060 GCA_965543975.1 uncultured Desulfocucumis sp.
TGCTTCATAAGTTTTTCTTCAAAATTGTTTAATGGTTCCACGGTTTCCATTACCTTTTCGTGGGACTTACGGAAGGATTCCTTGATTACCTGGAGGAGAAGATCCTCTTTATTTTTAAAATAATGGTATATGATACCCGTGCTGACGCTTGCCTCGGCCGAAATATCCTTAACAGACATATTGGAATATCCTTTTTCCACTATGCATCTTTCAGTGGCTTTTATTACCTGATCTTTACGCATTTCTTCCATACCAATTTTGGGCATTTTAATCTCCCTTTTTATATTGAACATTCTATATAAATGTATTTTATTATTTATTTCAAGTCAAGGAAAAGTTATACTGGATTGGTATAACTTTTTTTCCCGCAGTGAGTGCGATTACGGACAAAATGGCTCCGGATTTTACCGGGGCGTGTCCGGCAGGCAGGTCTATTAATGCATTACAGTCAAGCAGCGAGCGAAGCATGCTTGGCTTTTGGCCGGGGAGCACCTCAACCTCCCAGCGGTCATGTCTGTAAAACAACCGCCCGCGGAGAAACCTGCGCGAACTGTTGGTGCTCAACGGGTAACCGTTGATGCAAACGGCATCAACGGTGACTATACCGGCAGGCCCACCCTGCAGTTTCCGGATCAGGGGCGCTGCCAGGACCTCATAGCCCACCGCGCAGGCAGCCGAATTGCCGGAAAGTGAGATAACCGGCCCGGCCTTCCAGATCGCCCCTCCGTTATGGCCTCCCGGCTGCATCCGCGCTCCCATGAACAGGGGCTTAGCCCCGGCCTTCTGAAATAAATCCATCGCTGTTGAATCACCGGAATACGCCATTCCAATGGTAATTAACATATCATTATCTGCAAGCAAACGTTCGCATTGTTGCGCAAACCCGTCTGCCCCGTGTTGTCCGCGGCTTTCCATTGCTGTTACCCGCCCCCCGTCCCTCATAACCAGTGCAGCCAGAAGTGCCGCATTGCAATCTCGGGTCTGCCCCCGGGCTGGAAGAGAATAATATGGCACCACGTCTGGACAAAGACTCAATATGGCCACTCTGGCTTTACGGTGGACGGCTAAATCTATAATCCCGTATGCGGCCAGCACGGCGATAATGCCCGGGGTTACCGGGCTTCCGGCGGAAACAATCACATCCCCGCTGATAAAATCCTCACCGGGCTGTCTGATGTTGCTTCCCGGGTCCAGCCCGGGCGGAAGAAAAAAGTCGCCGGCAACCTTCACCCGCTCATGAGGTATTACTGCGGCCGCCCCATCGGGCAGGGAGTTTCCGGTGGCCACCGGGATGCTGCTGCCTTTGGACAGCATGTATTCATTACCGGCTAAAACCTTCTCTACCTTGACATAATTTTGCCCCTGCAGATCATCATAATGAACCGCGAAACCATCCATGGCAGCCTGGGCCGAACCGGGACGATCCGCTGGACAGAGGATGTCCTCACAGGCAATTCGATCCAGCGACTCCAAAAGAGGAACCCTCTCAGACGGCAGGGGAGAAACACTACTCAGCAGTTCCTGGCGGGCTTCTTCCACTTCGACATTATAAAGCACTGGCGTCATCCACCTATTCTTATAGAGTTTTGCCAAAAGGGCATTCCGGGCAATGACACTGAGGGCATTCCGCGCATAATCCTCCGTGATCCCATGTATCATTTTGTCAGGCCGGCTCCACCCGGCACCGGACATATCGGTGCAGAGGGATCCCGGCAATGGGGTCGCGGTGGGTGTTCTTGGTTAATCGGTTGACTCCAACACCGTATACCTTCCCGTTATAGGACAGTCCAAACCCATGCGGAATAATTACCTGCCCCAGGCGGGCGGCTCCGGTGATTTCCAGCTCTATTTCCACTGAACCGGCCTCAGTGCTGACCTTAACCTTTTGTCCGTCAACCAGGTTTAGCTTTTCGGCATCACCGGGATTCATAGCCAGGGTGCATGCCCTGCGCCCCTTGTTCCACTCCGGGTTGCGCATCATGTTATTGGCATTCATGTCCATGTGCCTTCCGGCCATGAGGATAAACGGGTAATTTCCGTCAGCCTGTAATTGCTCTTTTTCAGACCCGGGGGTTATGCTGCAAACCCACTCTTCAACCTCCGGGATATATAGATTGAGACGTTTATCCTCAGTCCGCAGATTGGCGAAGTTGTTATCCGGGTCAGCTTTTCCTATCCACAGCCCCTCAGGGTGGTCGATGACGGCCTGAAAAATTTCATCGCCCATAGTCAGACCGGGTTTGAAGCCGGCCCGGACGGCGTTTTCCTTGAAGCCCCGGGGAGCAATCTGCAGCAAGGCCCACATCCAGGCCAGGTTAACCGATCCCATTTCTTTGCCCAGGGTTTTGGCCACCACAAAGGGCATGGCTGCAACTGCCCGGGGATCTGATTGTATGTACATGTATAAAGCCTGACCATATTCCAGCCGGGATTTGCCCGCTGACTCATACAATGATTCCGGAATGGCCGGAACAATGCCCATTTTTTCAGCCAGGCGGGTCCAGATCTCACTTATCTCAAGGGGCTCACCCGCAGCTTCCACGATGGGCCGGCGCATCTGGCAGTATACCTCGGGAAAGTTAACCTGAAAGTAAGTGGTATCCCAGGACTCGTAGGCCGACCGGGCGGGCAGAACGTAATGGGACATGGCCGCTGTCTCGGTCATGGCGATGTCTATTGTAACCAAAAGATCCAGCCTGGAAAATGCTTCTTCATAGGCCGTGGTGTCGGCAAAGGAGCGCAGGGGATTGCTCTGGGAGACAAACACCGCGCGCAACCGCTCAGGATGGCCGCTCATAATTTCCTCCGGCATCACGTTCGGCGGATGTATGCCCAGCAGTGCGGGAAAATCGGTGGCCACCGTTCGCCAGTTTTTTGGGTCGCGCTCATCGGTATGAGACCCAATGGGCACTAAACAGCCGGGAACAACATTGCCCCCGGGCACGAATAGCCGGCCGCAGACGGCCAGCAGAATGATTTCCAAATAAGTGGTCACAGTGCTGTGCCTGTTCATCAGCACGCCGAGGTCCTGGTGCAGAGAAGATTTGCGGGTGGCAAACAGGCGGGACACCTCCCTGACCAGCTCATAGTCCAGTTCGCACACCCGGCAGGCCTCCCGGGCGTCGAATTCCATAAACCAAGGCTTCACCTTGTCAAACCCACTGACATAACGGTCAATATATTCCTGGTTCTGCCAGCCTTCCTGAAGAATGATGGCAATCATGGCGCGGGTTAGCAGGGCATCGGTTCCGGGGCGAATGGCCAGATGGATATCGGCCCTTTCCGCAGTTTCCGAACGCCGTGGGTCAATAACCACCAACAATTTATCAGGGTTTTTGGACATTTCACCAAGATGCCGCCTGGCCTGGGGCATCTGATGGCTCATCCAGCCGTTCCAGCCGATGGCTAAGAGCATATCGGTCCGGTCGTGGTCGGAAATGGTAAAATTGTACTGCCTCCCTACTGTTCGCCCATAGCCCCAGAACAAACCGGTAAGTTCCCCAGCCAGGGCATTGTAATAATACCGGGAACCCAGCGTCCGCAGGAGACGAAGCCCGAAAGCCGCTTCGGACTGGCAGCCCAGGCCACCGATACCCATAAAGGCCAGCGATCGGGGACCGTTTTCGCCCACTATAGAACGAAGTTTTTCCGCAATCTCTGTAATTGCCTGGTCCCAGGAAATCTTGATAAAATCATCTCCCACCTTCTTTAGCGGGTGCGTGAGGCGCTGGTCATGATGCTGGTGATAAGCGATATTAAGCCCCTTCCGGCAGGCATATCCCTGGCTGCGGGGGTTGTCTTTGTCCGGCTTCACCTTGACCATGCGGTTGTTTTCGACAAGCACCTCCAGCCCGCAATTCTGGCCACAGAGTACGCAGCCGGTTTTTTTCCACTCACTCACTGTTAATCCTCCTGTTCAACCACATCAAAATTGCACAGCTTCCCGTACCTTGATACAACAATAATTTTATAAGGTTTTGCTCCATCGTATAATAATTAGTCAACGACCAACTTCTCCCACACCTCCCATCATACGCTTATCAATTATTGTCATTTAATTTATGTGTATACAAATATTAATGATAAAAAAAAACTTATTTTGCAAGCTGCTCAAGTATCTTTTCGAAAATTTTAAATTCTTCTTTATTTTTTTCCATTACAATCCTCTGAAATATTTTTATTCGTATCTAAATTATTTGCATGGTAATATTATTTTCTTAAAAATATATGAATTTTCTTTTCCTGTCAAGACCTAGATTAGCCGAATTTACCCTGATCTAAAGTAAACGGCTGTATTTGCTTCCTTTGCTTGTAAAAACAAAACCCGCAGCCGCGGGTTTAAAAATTTTTTATTATCCGGTAGTCAGTGGTTCTCTGGGCTGGTTTGTAGCCGGCATCCCTAATACAGCGAATTATTTCCTCCAGGGCTACCCGGTAGGTAACCCCGGCTGCCCTGACGACGTTTTCCTCCAGCATGGTGCTGCCGAAATCATTAGCACCGAAACAGAGCGCCACCTGAGCCAATTTGGCCCCCTGGGTAACCCATGACGCCTGAATGTTAGGGATGTTGTCCAGCATTATTCTGGCAGTGGCCAGGGTACGCAGATAATCAATACCTGTGGAGGTAACTCCGCCCATCTGGGTATTCCTGGGCTGAAAGCTCCAGGGGATGAAAGCAGTGAATCCCCCTGTAAGATCCTGGGCCTCCCTTACCCGGATCATGTGCATAATCCTTTCCTCAGGAGTTTCCAGGTGACCGAACATCATGGTTGCGGTAGTTTTCATGCCCAGCCGGTGGGCCTCAAGCATTACTTCCATCCACTCCTGCCAGGTTATTTTTTCGGGGCTGATGGCTTTTCTGACCCTGTTTACCAGTATTTCCGCCCCGCCGCCGGGCAGCGAGTCCAATCCCGCCTCCTTTAAGGAAGACAGCACTTCAGCCACAGAAAGCCCGGAGGTGCGGGCCATATGCGCAATCTCAGGGGGAGAAAAAGAATGGATATGAATGTTATAGCGCTCTTTAATAGAGCGCAGCATTTTTAGGTAATATTCCAGTCCCAGGTCCGGATGCAGTCCACCCTGGATTAAAAGTTCGGTACCCCCTGCAGCTATGGTCTCTTCAATCTTTTTAAAAAGTTCTTCTTCGGAAATTACATATGCTTCCGGGTGTTCCCTGTCCCGGTAAAAAGCGCAAAACCTGCACCGGCACTGGCACACATTTGTATAGTTAATATTCCGGTCAATTATAAATGTGACAATTTTCTCCGGATGTAAACGCTTACGCACAGCGTCCGCTGCCATTCCCAGTTCAAGCAAATCTGCATTCTGTAATATTTCCAATCCTTCCTCCCTGGTCAGGCGGGTTCCCTCCACTGCCTTTCCCAGGATACGGTGCGCGTCAGTCATTATTATCACCCCAGACCGACAGTTGTACCCTTTCATCAATCAGACCGCTTTTATAGGCAAAATCGTAAAAGGTCATAAGTCCACGCCGGTATTCCGCATCAAAATCGTGTCTAATTATCTGAAAATAGTCCTCCAGCACCGGGTATGAAAGTCCGGTAAGCCTGTGCGCTTCTTTCAAAATCCTTCCAGGGTCAGCCAGGGCCACCTCCCTGGACTGCTTCAGAACCCGCACAAGTTCGTCCACTTTTTCCGGTTGCTCAGCTGCCAGTTCCTTCCTTACCACCCAAAGGGCGTATACCATTTTTTCCCCGGTAAAATCTTTCCAAGCCTCACCAAGGTCGGTAACAAGTATCTTCCAGTTCTCATTTATTACTTGCCTGTGGGCCAGCATGGCGTCGTCGCCGATCAGCAGGGCACCCTCCCCCACTTCAAGCATTTCCGCCAGATCCGGCCGGGCAGGGCAGAACTCCACATCCACGTGGTAATAGTGCTCAAACAATATACGCAATAATACCACGGAGGTGGCCGAAGAAGTGGTTACATACACCTTTTTTCCATCCAATTCGGTAATGGGCACCTTGCTGAAAAATAAAATGCTGGCAACACGGCCGTCCGCACTGATGGACAGATCCGGGAGAATTATGCATTTTTCCGGATTGCGCGCGTATTCTATAGATGATATTACTGTAACATCTATATCCCCGTCCAGGAAAAGGCGGTTCAACATGGTTGGAACGCCCTTCAGCAGTTCACCGTCAAAGGGCACTAGTCCCTTTTCGATGGCGTAATAAACAGGCAGGCAATTTAGGTATTCAACCTGCCCCACGCGAAGACCAGACACAATTAACCCTCCCTGATAACGTTATATAACGTGTCCCTCTCCACCGGTATCCTTCCCGCCGCCTTAATCATTCTGATAATTTCATTGCGGGCCATGCGCTGGTCTGTATCGGCGCCTGCATCATGTGCAATCTTTTCCTCCTCAATGGTCCCGTCCAGGTCGTCAACTCCGAAGGAAAGCGACACCTGGGCTAATTTCGGTCCAATCATTATCCAATATGCTTTTATGTGGTCAAAATTATCCAGCAACAGTCTGGATACAGCCAGCATTTTAAGATCGTCGAACCCGGTGGTTCCGGTCTGTCCGGGCTGTTCCAGCAAGGTATGCTTAGGGTGAAAGGCCAGCGGTATAAAGGTCAGGAATCCACCTGTCCTATCCTGTACTTCCCTTAGCCGCACCAGATGATCCACCCTTTCTTCTATGGTTTCCACATGGCCGTACAACATGGTGGCGTTGGTGCGCATACCCAGTGAATGGGCTGTCTCGTGTACCTCGAGCCAGCGTTCACCGCTGATTTTCTTCGGGCAGATCAGTTCCCTTACCCTTTGTGAGAATACCTCCGCCCCCCCACCTGGAAGTGAGTCCATACCGGCCTCCCTGAGGATGGTAAGCACCTCCCGCAGTGACATTCCGCTCTCCCTGGCATAATAGTCTATTTCCACGGCTGTAAAGGATTTTATAACCGCCTCCGGCAGTGCCCGGCGAAGCCTCTTCATCATTTCCAGATAGTAGTCAAGTTTAAGTTGATCGTTCAGACCGCCCACCACGTGAATTTCAGCAACGCCCTTGCCCCGGCAGGCCAGAGCCTTTTCCTCTATTTCATCCAGGGTCATGGTGTAGGCCCCCGGGTCGCCGGCGTCCCTGCCGAAGGCGCAGAATTTGCATCTGTTAACGCAAATATTGGTGTGATTAATATGCCTGTTTACAATATAGTAAACCCTGTCGCCGTTTTTACGCTTCCTGACCGTATCTGCCATACGGCCCAGCGCCAGCAGGTCGTTGGATTTGAACAGCCTGACTCCGTCTTCAAAGGAAAGCCTTTCTCCATTTTCTACCCTTTCTGCAATTTCGGATAGTTCGCCGTTACTGTATATCCAGTCCAAAGGACAGTCCTCCCAGCTTCCCAGTTAAATTAATTATTTTTATATAGTAGAAATATTCCTTGCGGCCAACTCCAATTGAGTGGTGGACTTCCAACCTCTCAATTCACACTTATCCAAATGCCGGGTGAAAGTTTTAGAAGTAGCTTTATAGCGTTTTTATATCAGTTTTAAAGGTATAAAAATATCCAGCACGGCAAAAGCAAACATTAGAACGCTTAAGGTGCCGTTCAGGTTAAAGAAGGCCACCCCTGCCCTGGAAAGATCATCCGGCTTAACCAGGGTATGCTGGTACAGCAGCAGCGCCACGGCCATGGTCAGTCCCAGTATGAAAAACACGCCCAGGTTGAGGATAAGTGCCACAGCCAAGAAGAGCAGCGGGGCTACCACATGGAATGTGGAGGATATGACCAGTGCCCTTTTAATTCCGAACCTGGCCGGAATGGAGTAAATTCCCTCTTTCCGGTCGAAATGATAATCGTCACAAGCGTATATTATGTCAAAACCCGCAACCCAGAACAACACACCAGCTCCCAAGAGCACCGGAGCCAGTTCAAAACTTCCCGATATGGCTATCCAGGCCCCCAGCGGCGCAAGACCAAGTGCCAGACCGAGAAACAAATGGCAGGTCCAGGTGAATCTTTTGGTAAATGAGTAAAAAGAAAGAACCGCCACCGCCACCGGAAACAATTTAAAAGCCAGGGGGCTTAATTGACTGGATGAATAAAACAAAAGGACAAAAGACAGTATGGCATATACCCAAACCTCCTGCACCGACAGCAGTCCTCTGGGTAACGCCCTTCCTGCGGTGCGGGGGTTTCTGGCGTCGATCCGGCGGTCGATGATCCTGTTCAAGGACATAGCCGCAGTACGGGCACCCACCATGGCAAGGGTAATCCATATCAAATCATGTCCTGAGGGTATTCTTTTGTCCACCAGCAGCGCTCCCAGGTAAGCAAAGGGAAGAGCAAACAAGGTGTGCTCAAATTTAATCATTTCCATGAATAATTTTATTTTACTAAATGCCATAGGATGCCCACTTCCCGTCAACAATCTTTTTAATTTCAGGGGACATCTCAATGTCTTCCGGCCACTCCCGGTTGTGGCCCTCGGCAGGCCATTTTCTGGTGGCGTCTATGCCCATTTTGCTGCCGTAATGGGGTACGGGCGATGAATGGTCCAGTGCGTCCAAAGGTCCGTCCACAATCATGACGTCACGGCGGGGGTCAATATTGTTAAAAACACGCCACATTACGGTGGATACATCCTGGACATCAACATTGTGATCCACCACAATAATCAGCTTCGACATCATCATCAGGCCCATCCCCCACAATGAACACATCACCTTTTTAGCCTGGCCGGGATAGCTTTTTTTAATTGAGACAATAACACAGTTATGAAATACCCCTTCCGGGGGCATATTCATATCCACCAGTTCGGGTAGAATCATTTTAGCCAGGGGCAGGAATATCCTCTCCGTGGCCTTTCCCAGGTAGGCGTCCTCCATGGGAGGCTTGCCCACTATGGTTGCAGGGTAAATAGGGTTCTTGCGGCGGGTAATGCAGGTCAGGTGAAATACAGGGTAGTCATCGGCCAGGGAATAGTAACCCGTATGATCGCCGAAGGGCCCTTCCAACCTGGTTTCCGCCGGGTCCACGTAACCCTCCAGTATTATTTCCGCCCGGGCGGGAACTTCAATATCCACCGTTTCACAGCGCACCATCTCCACAGGTTCCTTGCGCAGGAAACCGGCCAGCAGCATCTCATCCACACCGTGGGGGAGCGGCGCGGTGGCAGCGTATATCACCGCAGGGTCAGCCCCCAGGGCTACTGCCACAGGCATACGGCGCTCTTCAGGGGGCATTTTGCGGAAATGCTCCGCCCCATCCTTATGAATGTGCCAGTGCATGCCTGTGGTGCATTCGTCAAAAACCTGCATGCGATACATGCCCACGTTTCGTCTGCCTGTCTCCGGATCCTTGGTAAACACCAGGGGAAGCGTAATGAACGGACCTCCGTCATCCGGCCAGCACTTCAGCACCGGCAGTTCCGCCAGGGAGGGGTTATCTTTGTTAATTACCTCTTTACATGGTCCGGTGCGCACCGTTTTGGGCAAGAAGGAATTTAACTGGGCCAGTTTGGGTATGGCCTTTAGTTTGTCAATAATTGATGTGGGCATCTCCGGCTGAATAAGGGCCATTAATTCATCGCCTATTTGGTCCAGATCCTCCACCTGCAAAGCCAGTTTCATGTGGTCCATAGTGCCGAAGGCATTAGTAAGAACCGGCATTTTGTATCCCTTAACGTTCTCAAATAATAAAGCCGGGCCACCCGATTTGACAACCCGGTCGGATATTTCTGTAATTTCCAGATCCGCGTCAACCTCAATGGCTATACGCTTTAATAGTCCTCTGCTCTCCAGTGCATCTATATATGCCCGCAGATCCTTGTATGCCACGGGAACACCTCTTTCTATGAGGCCGCTCCTAAAACTGCGCCTGGCTTTGTACGGCTTCTTCTTCCACGCCATGCTTGTTTGTTTTTGAACGACCTAAGATATGTTTTTCTTCAATCTTTTGATGGATTATAGGATTGTAACCGTTCCCACATGCACCGTCACCCGCCGGTGAGTTCATAATAAAGGCTTGTTTAAGGCCCTCCTGCTCGAAAATATCTCTATTGTCCTCATCCCACCAGTCTTTTTAGCGGCACTTCCCGGCGATGTAAAAGCTCAACCAATTCGCCAAGGGTTTTCCTGCTGGGCCCCGGAGGCAGCTTTTCCAATTCCGCCAGGGCCTCTCCCAGGTATACAGCAGCCTGATCCAAACTGTTTTCCCGCTCCATAAAGCCCAGGGCAATGCCCAGATGCATGCCAAAACGCTTTAATATTTCCTGACTCTTCTTTTCCGCGCCATTTAGCCTGGCCCCGAGACTGCAGCAACCTGCCAGCATTTCGCCGGTTTCCTTGCGAACCAATTCTCTGGCGAATACAGGGTTAATAGCCGAATCGGCTTTTCTAAGCCTCATAACGCTTCCTTCGTTAATCACACATATGATTTCCGAAAGGGGGCGGAGGTAGTCAACTATTCCGGCATCACAGAGGGTGGTGAAAAACCTGCCGAAAAAATAATCACCCACCAGAACGGGAAACTGGCACCCGTCCCTTGGGTCACCGGTGTCTTCCTTCGATATTGTTTCATCCTCGTTTATACCCCCGTGAATACTTGAGGCTAAATATATATACTGTAAAACCCCGGCCAGTGATATAACTTTATCTGTTATTTTACCGAACATGCCCGCCGAGAGTATCACCAGCACAGGTCGCAGAATGCTGTTCAAATGGCAAAGCTCCAGGTGGACAAAGTCGCCCAGATATCCCGCCTTTATATTAAAGTGCCTGTTCATACTTACCTGTACTCTTCCCAATTCTTCTTTAATTGGGTATATCAACTGATTCAATAATGTTTCTCCCCCTTTATGTTTAGCTGAATATATATTTCGTTGCGGGGGTCTGATTTCCTGCCCTGGGGGGCAATTTTGCCCTAAAAAGCAATAAGCCCTGCTCTATCTTTCCAGAAAAAGCAAGGCCCATTAATATTTACTTAACCCGGTACTAATAAACATCCCTCCTATTGATTCACAACAGCCCTTTCAACCACCTCGAGGGGAACAACACCACGTTTGGTTTCCTTTGCGCTCATTTGTTTGGCGCGGAAATTTTCCTTAAGGTAATTGCAGGCATCCCAGGGGTCCACCTTGTCTCCGCAAGTAAAAACGTCCACAGCCGCATATCCAAGTTCCGGCCAGGTATGGATCGCCAGATGAGATTCGGAGATAACCACCACACCACTAACCCCTTGTGGACTGAATTTATGGAATACACATTCCCGTACCTCGGCCCCGGCTTCCAGCGCCGCGTTGACCATGATTTCTTCCACTTTCTTGATGTCGTTGAGAATGTCAAATTCACAACCATAAATCTCAGACAGAACATGGCGGCCCAAATGTTTCATTTAAATTATCTTCCCCCTTATATGAAAAGTGTTGGAATTGGCCAACCCGTTGGGGCAGGCCGATTCCAACCAAAATCAATTTTAACATAATATCAAAGTTTGTCAACAAAATTTTGGGTTTATTGTAACACCCTCCCCGTCAAGACTGGCGCAGCTTTCAGCACTTCCATTCAATTCATTTTATGGATGCTTCATTACTTTGTTTGATAGTTTTCCCAATTCTTCTATTTCTACTTCTACCACATCGCCGGACTCCATGGGACCGACACCGGACGGGGTTCCGGTGAGGATAACATCCCCCGGGAAAAGAGTCATGACCCCGGATATAAAGCTTACCAGTTCCGGAACGGAAAAAATTAAATTTGCCGTGGATGATTTCTGTTTCAGTTCTCCGTTTAAAAACGATTTTATTTCCAGGTTATGCGGGTCTATGCCTGTTACAATATATGGGCCTAATGGCAAAAAGGTGTCAAAGGATTTGGCCCTGGTCCACTGGCCGTCTTTTTGCTGCAAATCTCTGGCTGTTACATCGTTTGCGCAGGTATATCCCAGAATATGTTCTTCCGCCTGCAGGGGGAGCACGCCACGACACCTTTTACCAATAACCACCGCCAGTTCCGCTTCGTAATCCACCCTGCTGCTGGAACCCGGGTATTCAATAAAATCCCCGTTACCTATGACTGTTCCCGAAGGTTTTATGAAAAGCACCGGTTCGCCGGGCGCTTCATGGTTAAATTCTATTATATGGTCCATATAATTAAGGCCTACACAGACCGCCTTGCCCGGAGTACACGGCGCCATGACTTTCAAAGTAGCCAAGGAATGCTGTTTCCCCTTCGACGCGGCGGGGTTAAAAATATCGTCAATTTCAATTACAATGTCTTCTTCCACCCGTCCGTAAAAAATTCTGTCATCCTGCCGAAAGCGGCCCAGTATCATCATGCAGCCTCCTTTTCTTTTTCACTTGTTTCCATTTCCCCCAGCACCATGTATATCAGGGGAGGTGCGCAGAACACCATGGTGGTGGCGGCGGCCACCACCCCGGAATCGTTAAATATAAGGGCCACTATGCTGCCCACTATCACACCCATGAATCCCCTGTAAAGATAAGGATATTTAACCTTAATGGAAGCCACTACCCCGATGGGGCGATAGAACAGCAAGGCCAGGCTGGCCAGGCTGGCAATAAATATTCTGCTCCAATTGGCGTACTTGATCAGTTTAATATTCATTTCGGACTTCCTGATGATTATTTTGACAATTTCATCAAATCCCCCGGCGGCTATTAGGCTAGCCGCCCTTCCCATATGGCTCTGCAACTCCACCGGTCTCCTGATGTCGTAGAGTATAAACAGCGATACCACCAGCACAACCCCGGAAGCCACCATGAGCAATGTCTTTATATTAAACTTTACGCCGGCTAAAAGTAAAAAGGTTACCAGAAAGGCCGACGCCGAGGCTATGGTGCCGCCCACATTGGTTCCCAGCTGAGGGGCGGCCAGGTTATAAACTGCCAGTATGAACACCGCTCCGGCCAGAGGCAGGATAATTCTTTTATATTTCGGGAAAACCGTTAATAAAGAACTGATTCCGATTATCAGCGATCCAATCAATATACCCATGTACTCATTGCCCATGCCGTAAAAACGCGCGCCCACAATTGGATCGTACCCCAGCACAGATGTTTTCTGTAATGTCGAACCTGTCAGGGTATCCACCAGAAGGCTCCCGGCGGTGGCAAGACAGATAAATGTAAAGGGGTCAAAACCAAACCTCTGCAGTATGAGTATAAGTACTGTCAGCAGTACGGTCAGCACCACAAGTTGTGTTGCCAGCGCCAGCGGTCCCGGCTGCGGAAACAGCGGCAATACCAGGTATACCAGGGGAACCACCATCACGGACAACAGGAAGGGCTTTAGATAATCCCTCACTTTAATTTTCCAAAAAATGAACATAAGGGATAGTAGTAAGAGTATCAGCTGGTAAAATATATATCCCTTTTGAAGGTATGGCCTGGCATCATAGGTTAATGCCAACTGCCTGCTCATATCCTGCAACGTTCGTACAGTATCCCCGGCGGGGACTACCTGCATAGCCCTGCCGTTGATGGTAAGAGGCGTATTCAACCCGAGAAAATTAAGCACCGTGGGCGCCAGATCAATATTAAGCACCACCCCTGCCCGCCTGGTGGTGGGGGATGTGAGCAGACCGGTCTTGATACCAGCCCCGTATGCCACAACCGGCGTCAGCCGGTCAGTTTCCAGCAGATCCTGCCATGGCGTGGGAACCACCACCAGCAGCAGATCCCTTTCAAAATCCATCCTTTCCATCAATTGGCCCAGGAATTGGTCAACGCGTTTTATAGTATCCCGGCGCAATTCCTCCAGCCGGTCATTGAACACATCATTCCGGGCATAATATAGCCTGCTGAAATCGCCCAAATCTATTACCGTCATAGCCACCCCGGAAGGAAGCCTTTTATACTCATCCATCAACCGGCTATAATCCGTACGGACTCCACCCACAAATCCCAAATCCGGGGTTAATGCCTCCTGACCGATTAAACCAAAATCCACCAGCCCGTTTTCATCCATGGCAATGGACAGGGCTTGCCGCTGTAATTTTAAAGCCGTATCGGAGTTGCCCAAGAATGCGGTTTTCAAACCGGCATTATGAATAGCCTTGCCCAGGGCGCCGGGTTCGGCGGTATAGGGAAGAGTTTCGTTCATTTTTTTAAGGCTTGCTATTCCCACCTGAACCAGTGACCCGGAAGGGGGATTTTTGCCTGTACGTTGAAAGTACTCGTCCGCAGCAGTGCCGCGTTCCAGTCTGGTATCAGCCTCAAATCCTGTCCCCGAGGTTTCGTAACCTTTTAAATGTGCGCCTCCCCCAATGGTGACGCAGGCGCTGTCCGGATTTATGCCGCCTGCTGTGTTGTAATTCATCAGGGCAACGGCGCCGCCGCCGGTTATCTTTTTAAAATTCGGGGGCAATTCCCCGGACAGATCAGCCACCCGGAACCTGTCAAGCACCACCATAACCACCCTGCCGGCATCCTTCCCCGGGGGTTTTACCGGGTATGATTCACCCTGTCCCGCCGGCAGAGCGTCTTTAATTGCCGGCTGGTAGGCGGCCTCAGCCTGCATGGCCATGCCCAAAATATATATAATGGTTAAAAGAATAATGCAAACCTTCTTTTTAAGCATCAATTACCTCCGTTACATCCCTGCCGTTAAATGCTTCCAGATACAGTCGCTCTGTTTTTTTAACCATCTCCTCCAGGGAGAACATTTCCAGAACACGCCGGCGCCCGGCTTCCCCCATGGACTCCGCCATAATCCTGTTCTCCAGCATTTTTCTAATGGCGAAAGCCAGGGCATCCGCATCTCCGGGCTGAACCAGGAAGCCGTTCACTCCGTCCAGTACTGCTTCCGGTATTCCACCCACTGTGGTGGCCACCACAGGCCGGGCAGCGGCCATGGCCTCCAGAATTATCAGCGGCAACCCCTCGGTGAGAGACGGCAGAACCAAAATATCCAGACAGTTGAGTATTTTGTCAACGTCACGACGGTAACCCAAAAAAACAACCTTACCCTTTAGCCCCAGATTTACTGCCTCGGCTTCCAGCTCCGCCCGCAGGGGTCCATCCCCCACCACAACAAAACTAACTCCCTGAAGCTCCGACAATCCGGCCACAGCCCGTATAAAGTAAAGCACACCTTTCTGGGGCGCCAGCCTGGCCACCGTGCCGACCACCCGCCCCCCCTCAAGACCCAGTGCCCGAAGCGTTTCTTCCCGGTCTGGTCCGACGTTATATGGGGTTGGATCTATGCCGTTATATATAGTTACCACCTTTTGCCGGTCAATCTTTTCCCTTTCCAGCAATTCATTCCTCAAAGCGCCGGAAACTGCTATAATATGCCGGGTGTTATAGGCCAGCAGCCTTTCCGCCGCAGCAAAAACGGTTTTCTTCCACTCCGGCCAGTTCTCGTAAAAAATTGAATTATGGGCTGTAAAAAAAACAGCCGGCGTTCCCGCCAGACGGGCCGCCAGTCTTCCTACCAAACCCGCCTTGGAGCTGTGGGCGTGCATGATAGGTATTTTGTTTTGAACAAGCAAGTCCCTGATGGTCAATACTGCCTTTAAATCATTAACCGGAGACAGTTCACCGGTCAGGGGCACCGTATAAACCTTAATCCCAAGACCAGACAGTTCATCCGCCATCTCCCCGGGGGGACAGGCCGCCATAGGCTCGAAAAGATCCCTGCTGGTGTGTTTTATTAAAGACACCAGGTGGTTCTTCATCCCCCCGGCCGCCGGGCGAATTACATGAAGTATTTTTTTCCTGGCCACCGCGCACCTCTCGACAAAACATCTTAAATCCGGGAATAAATCTCTAAGCTTCTATATAAGAGGGATTATTCCTCCCTGCATTATAATATTTTGCCATAATCTTCTGCCTGCTAACCTTAAATAGGACGAAAATGCGGGCACATAGTAATTGCAGTGCCCGCACCGGTTATTTATCCATTTTTTTCTTTTGTTTTTTTCTGCCCTCTATATCCTTGTCCAACTGTTCATTAATAATCTTTTGCTTAAAAAAATGCTCTGCCACATCCAACACCGCAGTCTGGTTGGCGTTAATATTGGTATCTGACGGATCCTTCGGCAGCACGAAAAATACCTCCCAGGGATTAATGCTCCTTAATTGCATTTGTGGGACAATTCTCCACCGCCTCACGGGCCTGATCCTCCACATCCCCCGGAACTTCCGGGGATGTGGCCACGGCCTTGTCATCATTGTTCCAATCAAAAACCTCCGGGCATAAATCCACACATGCCCCACAGCTGATGCACAAATCCTGATCCACTTCCACTTTCACTCTAGGTCACCTCCCAAATATCTGATACTTTAACACCCCGGCCTTCTCCGGGGCAAGTATAGTTTACCTGCTGTGATAATAAATTATGCCGGTATTAGTAAATTTTTCTGATTTTTTATTGAATATCCCTGTCCGGCGCTTGACAATTAATAAACCAAGCCATAATAATTGCATATATTGGGGACATTCCTTCCAGTGAGAGGGACAAGTGCTGGGACAGGGGGACAGGTCCCTTGTCCCCCTGTCCCAGACTACATAATAGGAGGTGCTGTGATGACTGCTAAAAAGGGGATCAGGCTTTGGTTCTGGCTAATGATTGTGGGCCCCGCCATCCTTTTATTGTATTTTTTTATCTACAGCGACAATGAACCTTCCCGCCAGGCTGAAAAATATCCGCTACCGGCCTCCTACGAAAAATTGGGCCGCGCCGCTGATATAAATGGAGGGAATTACACGGCTGGTCCTGGTGAAAAAGTTTTTTTCACCGGTGAGTTGCACCTCGGTAATAACACCGTTGCTGCGGAGGCAGGCACCACTTTTCTTGTAATCCCACTGCAGATGCCCTCCAATAAGCCCGATCCCGCACCCGAAAACTGGTGGGTGCTGGACAGTAACGGTTTCAGGTATTCACTTTTAAAGGTGCTTTCTACCAACCCGGTGGAAAATAAAAACGGCGCCGGGGCGCCGGAAGGATTTAGAGAAGCATATCAAATATTCAAGGTTAATAAAAAAGAAAATTTATCATTTTACCTTGTTTATTAAAAGGGTAAAGACTTGGCAGCCTGGAAGATCCGTTAGCAAAACTCCGGGCTCC
>CBEULQ010000010.1:0-17019 GCA_965543975.1 uncultured Desulfocucumis sp.
GTAGAGTGTATAAGTCTGTCTTGCTAGAAGCTTTAAACCTCTTTCCCATTCCATACCTTTTACTAAAAAAAACATTATGAAAATTATATAAAGAAAATTTCCAATAAGGCGTTTTATAGTATCATTCATTAAGGCATCCTGCCTCCGTAATGTTAATTATTATTTATTCTTCTATATAGTTCAGTAAATACCTTTTCAGAGTTATTACCTATCATGCTCCGTGGTTTATCACTAAAAAAGTCCCGCGAAAAATTTGCGGGACTTGCATGTGCGTTTCGTTTTACAATTAAATAACGTTTTCCCTCTTTAATAATTCTATTTCATCATCCGTAAATTTTAGATAATCCTTTAATATTTCACCTGTATGCTGCCCCAGCAGCGGAGCTGGGTCCCTGACTTCTCCCGGACTCTGTGACAATTTGACCGGTATGCCGGCGATACCAACGGTACCCACAGCAGGGTGGTTCTGGCGGACAATCATTCCCCTGGCATTTACCTGTGAGTCCTTTATAACCTGGGGTACAGTGTAAATGGGGCCATTGGGGATACCGGCGTCATCCAGCAACTGACACCACTGGGCCACGGTTTTCTTTTTCAATACCTCTTCCAATTCCACAGTCAGGGAATTGTTGTTGGTTACCCTGTCCACGTTGGTGGCGTAAAGAGGGTCGTTTGTCAGGTAAGGTTTCTCCAGCAGCGAACATAGCTTTTCGAAAAGTTTATTGTTTCCGCAGGCTATTGTAATATAGCCGTCCCCTGTGGCGAAGGTGCCGAAGGGTGAGATGGAGTGGTGCCTGTTGCCCATGGGCTGTGGAATCTGCCCCGCGGTGAGATAGCGCGATATGTGGTTTTCCAGCAGGGCAATCTGACAATCCAGCATGGCCACGTCCACGTGCTGGCCCACTCCGGTTTTCTCCCTCTGGTACAGAGCCAGCATTATTCCCTGGGCCAGGTAAAGACCGGCGGCCAGGTCTCCAATGGACACCCCTATCCTGGTGGGTTCACCACCGGGGCTGCCAGTGACACTCATAATTCCTCCCATGGACTGGACTATGGCGTCGTAGGCGGGCTTTTGTCGATAGGGGCCGGTTTGACCGAAACCGGAGCCGGAGGCGTAAATAATGCTGGGATTGATTGTTGAAACTGCTTCGTAGCTTAGCCCCAGCTTTTCCATGGTCCCCGGCCTGTAATTCTCCACCAGCACGTCGGCTATGGGAATGAGCCGCTTTAATATATTAACCCCTTTGTCACTTTTAAGGTTTAGGGTTATACTCTTCTTATTCCTGTTGACGCTGATAAAGTATGTACTCTCTCCGTTAATGTGCGGACCGATGCCTCTGGAATCGTCGCCTGAGGGCGGTTCAATTTTAATCACCCTGGCCCCGAAGTCCGCCAGCTGCATGGTGCAGAAGGGGCCGGCCAGCACCTTTGTCAAATCCAGAACAGTAATATTATCCAGAGGTAGCGGCATAGCATTCTCTCCAGTCAATCCAAAAGTTGTGATAGATAACTAACCCAGGTAAGCCTCTTGAACTAAAGTATCAGCCAGGAGTTCCTCCCCGGTGCCGGTAAGGACTATTTTTCCGGTTTGCAGCACGTATCCCCGGTGAGCAATTTTCAGCGCCTTGTTGGCGTTTTGTTCCACCAGCAGTATGGTCATGCCGCCTTTGTTCAATTCTTTGATGACCTGGAAAATTTGCTCCACTAAGAGGGGTGACAGCCCCATGGAGGGTTCGTCCAGCAGAAGTATTTCCGGCCTGCTCATCATCGCCCGGCCGATGGCCAGCATTTGCTGCTCCCCGCCGCTCAGAGTGCCTCCTTTTTGGGCTTTGCGTTCATGCAAACGGGGAAATATAGCGAAAACCTCTTCTATTTTTTCGTTCACCGATTTTTTATCGTTAAACCGGAAAGCTCCCATTTCCAGATTTTCCAGGACAGTGAGGCGGGGGAAAATGTGCCGGCCTTCCGGAACGTGGGCCACTCCCCGGGCGGCTACCTCGTGCGGAGGCAGCAGGTCGATACGCTGTTCTTTAAAATGAATAACGCCGGCCCGGGGTTTTAACAGCCCTGAAATGGTTTTCAGGATGGTGGTTTTACCGGCCCCGTTGCTGCCTATAAGGGATACGATTTCCCCCTGGTTAACCTCCAGGGACACATCCTTTAAAACATGTATGCTGCCGTAGTAGGTGTTAATTGCGTCCAAGGATAAAATTGTCATTATGTTCCCCTCGTTCAGACTGCTTCTTCCCCAAGGTAGGCTTTGACCACCGTGGGGTTGCTGCGTATTTCCCCCGGCGTTCCCTCTGCTATTACTTCTCCATAATTCAGTACGGTGATATGGTCTGAAATCCCCATTACAATTTTCATATCGTGTTCGATTAGTAATATGGTAAGTTTGAGTTCGTCCCTAAGTTTCAGTATCAGATGCTTCATATCCTCGGTTTCCCTGGGGTTCATGCCGGCGGTGGGTTCATCCAGCAGTAAAAGCTTTGGTTTTAAAGCCAGGGCCCGGGCTATTTCCAGCCTGCGCTGTTCTCCGTAGGGAAGATTTTTGGCCTGATGCGACTCCTTTCCGGAAAGGCCCACGTAATCCAGCAGTTCCAGGGCTTCCTCCCGGGCTTCGGTTTCTTCCCTGCGCATCCGGAAGGTATTGAGTATTATCTGCCACAGCGGGGATGACAGCCGCAAGTGCATGCCCACCAGGATGTTTTCGGCTGCGGTAAGTTCGGGAAAAAGCCTGATGTTTTGAAAAGTTCTGGCTATACCGCAGGCTGCCGCTTTTTCCGGGGTGGCTCCGGTGATATTCCTGTTGTCAAATAAAATCTGTCCTTCATCCGGTTGGTAAAAGCCGCTGATTATATTGAAAAAGGTGGTCTTGCCAGCACCATTGGGACCGATTACGCTGACTATTTGCCCGGCGGTCATGGAAAAGCTGACCTGGCTAACCGCAACTATCCCGCCAAAGCACTTTTTCAGGTTGCTCACCCTCAGTATCGGCAAGTTTATCACCCTTTCCCTTTTTCTTTGTTATTTTTGCTAAAGCCGGTCTGACGCCGGGCAACAGTCCCTGGGGACGGAATATGGTCGCAATGATTAAAATCAATCCGAATATAAGCCTCTCATACTTGGTGGGGTCAAGCTGGGAGGGAATGTTGATTATTCCCATGGTGCTCAGCTGCCTTAAAAAATCAGAGAACTCTTTAAGCAGGTGAAGCTGCAACACCACCACCACCGCCGCTCCCAGCACCACCCCGGCCACGTTTCCCATGCCGCCCAGAATAACCATGGCCAGTATGCCTATGGATTCCATGAAGGAAAAGCTGGAAGGGTCGATGAAGGTTTGTTTGGAGGCGAAAATTACTCCCATAACCCCGGCAAATGAGGCGCCGGTGGCAAAGGCCAGCAATTTCATTTTTACCAGGTGTATACCCATGGCCCGGGCAGCCATTTCATCTTCCCGGATGGCGGCCCAGGCCCTGCCTATTCTGGATTTTTCCAGCCTGCGGGCAGCGATTATGGTCAGTACAATAATTGCCAGCACCAGCAGATAGTAGTGTATGGGCTGGTTAAGGGTATGTCCGAAAAGGGCCGGCGGCTGTATCGGGGTAAGACCCTTGGGGCCGTTGGTGATGTTGACGGGTTTGTCCAGGTTGTTGAAAATAATCCGTATAATTTCCCCAAATCCCAGGGTAACTATGGCAAGATAATCGCCCCTGAGCCGCAAAACCGGGAAGCCCAGAATGACCCCCACTATGGCCGCCAGTAGCATACTAAAGGGTATGAACAGCCAGAACCATTCCCCGGAAAGGGGGAATTGCACCCAGTCGACGGGAATGAAATTATTGGCCTGGGAGGTGGCGAATATTCCGTAAAGGTAGGCCCCGGCGGCGTAGAAGGCCACATAGCCCAGGTCTAATAGTCCTGCAAATCCCACCACTATATTCAGTCCGATGGCCAGCGCCGCGTAAATTCCCACCTGGGTGGCAACTTCCAGGTAGTAAGCGTTTTTCATGCCCGCCAGCGGCAGCACCAGACCAAGTATAATCCCGGCCAGGGTAATTTTCACCCGTGAACTTAACGGCATTTTGTAAAGCACGAACAGGGAGCTTAAAAATAGCAGGAAAGCCGTTACTGAATGAGGGAAAAAGTATAACAACAGGCTGGAGACTCCCAGGTATGTCCAGGATGCCGGCAGTAGTATTCCGTTGCTGATTTTCCTTGCAAAAAATTCATTAAACATTTATACTTTTTCCCTCACAACTTCTCCCAGCAGCCCGCCGGGTTTAAATATGAGGATGCTTATGAGTATTACAAAGGCGAATACATCCTTGTACTCCGCACCCATGGCGCCGTTGGTTGCCAGGCCAAGGGTGAAGGCTCCGAAGGATTCCAACAGTCCCAGCAGCACTCCGCCCACCATGGCCCCGGGAATGTTTCCGATGCCTCCGAATACCGCGGCGGTAAAAGCCTTGATGCCCAGGATAAAGCCCACATAGGGATGAATCAGGGTATACTGCATGGCAAACAGGGTGCCTGCCGCTCCTCCCAAAGCCGCTCCGATGAAAAAAGTCAGGGCAATAATGTTGTTAACGTTTATACTCATAAGTGAAGCCGTGGCCTGGTCCTGGGATACCGCCCTCATGGCCTTGCCCAGTTTGCTCCTGCTGACGAACAAATGCAGCCCCAGCATCATTACCACTGCTGTCAGCATTACCACCAGGGATTTCACCGGCAGGTTCAAATTGCCGGTAATGGCGATGTTCTTTGTGAATATAGCTGGGCTGTTCAGGTAAAAAGCGTTTTTCCAGAGTCCCTCGGTGAGGCGAACCGCATCCTGAAGGAAAAAAGACACACCGATGGCGGATATCAATGGAACCAGCCGGGGCGCATTCCTCAGAGGCCGGTAGGCGATGCGCTCGATCATTACCCCCAGCATTCCGGTTAAAAGCATGGCAATAAGTATTGCCAGCAGCAGAGCCAGGGGAGCGGGCAGCGCCGCCAGATAACCTTGACTCTTTAACAGCAGCAGTATTTCTGTGCCCGCGAAGGCCCCAAACATAAATACCTCGCTGTGGGCAAAATTAATAAATTCCATTATGCCGTATACCATGGTGTAGCCCAGGGCCACCAGGGCATAAACGAAACCCAGGGTTATGCCGTCCAGCAAAACCTGGGGCAGCATATTTAGCCAATCCATGGGATAACCCCCCGCCTGTCAGTCGCTGGAGAAGGCCGGTTATCCGGCCTTCTCTCTTTTTTGTCCGGTGATTTCATTAAGGTTTCAGCTGCGGTGAAAGCCCGCAATATCATGACTCTTCCAGGAGACCGTTCCTAAAACTTTCGCCTGGCGCTTTACTCAGTCTACTTCGCCTTTCCCGCCATGCTTATTTTTGAACGGCCTCTTGTAGAGCATGTTGTTCTGCCAATAATATCATTGCATATGCCGCAAGCAGGCTACTTCAGGTAATGACCAGAGCTCATTTCCTTGATCAGTGATGCGGGATACTTCTTCTCCTTGAACTGGTATACGTAAACGTTACTGTCTTTGTTATCGCCCTTGCCATCGAAGGTTACGGATGTGACAAGGCCTTTGTAGCCCTGGGTTGCCCTGATCACTTCGCTAATTTTTTTACGGTCCGGTTTTTTGCCTCCGTTGTCGGCAATGGCCTTTTTAATTCCTTCCAGCAGAACATTCATGGCATCGTAGCCGTAGGCAGAATATGATTCAATTTCCTTGCCGAATACCTTTTTATAGTTTTCCGCCCACTTCTGGCCTTCCTCGGTGCGTCTGACGTCCGCGGCCATGGAGGTGTAGTAAACGCCCACCGCCGCGTCCCCGGCGATGTTGATTACTTCGCTGGAGTCGATTCCATCAGGTCCTATGTATTCGGCCTTTACTCCCTTTTCTCTCATCTGCTTGACCAGCAGCGAGCCTTCTGGATAGATACCGCCGAAGTAGACCACATCAGGCTTTTTCATAACAATGGAATTGACCACGGCGCTGAAGTCGGTTTCACCGGAGGTTATCCCCTCATAGCCTGCTATTTGAGCGCCGTTGCTTTCAGCCCGGGCCTTGAATTCGTCGGCCACGCCCTGTCCGTAGGTGGTTTTGTCATGCACCACGAAAATGCTCTTGGCCCCCAGTTCCTGGGTGGCAAAATCCGCTCCCACAGGTCCCTGCACGTCATCCCGGGAAACTATGCGGTTGACGGTGGGCAGACCCCGTTCGGTAACCTGAACCGCGGTGTTGGCAGGGGAGACCATCACCAGGTTGTCCTTTACGTAAACTTCCGAGGACGGTATAGCAACGCCGGAGTTCCAGTGCCCGCAAACCCCCAGCACATCTTTGTCGGCAACCAGTTTCTGGGCTGTGGCCACGCCGACCTTAGGGTCTGCCTGGTCATCCTGGGGGGTCAGTTCAAGTTTAAATCCAAGCTTTTCAAATTCGGCCTTTTGTTCATCCACGGCCAATTGGGCGCCCAGTTTAATTGCCTCACCCAGGGCAGCCTGGGAGCCGGAAAGAGGGGTCACGGTAGCCACTTTGATTACGTTTTCCCCTCCGCCACCGGAGGATTCTTCCTTTCCTGAGCCGCAGCCGGCGGCCAGGGCGGTCATGAGCAGTAAAACCAGTACAGTAATCCATGTTTTTCCTTTCATAGCGGGTTTTTTCTCCTCCTTGTTTTTTAATTTCTGACATTAGCCCGATTGTTCGCGACTTACCGTTACGTTTCTTCTCCTCCTTGTTTTTTATCTCGCTAACAGCCTGTAAGACCCCGTCTTCGAAGGTGGGGATCAACAGGCTGTGAAGCTCGAACTTATATTTTTGATATGGGAAAGTCGGGTAAATATATAAAAAAAACGCTCCGCCCGCAGATAATTCATCTGCGTGCGCAGCGTCATTGCCCAAATCCCACATTGGATAGTTAAATTATATGTTCATTGGCCGGGGGCCGCACCCGGCTTTAATTCCCAAAAAATAATATACTAAAGGTTAACCTCTTTTTTTTAATATGTCAATACCTTTGTTATTAGTATCTATTGCCTTAATTATCGGATGCGGGGCTTAGATGCTTATATTACGGGCCTGGTGGGCTGGTTAAAATATTAATATATTTCTAAACATTCGGACAGGTAAAGGACAATGAAAATTTTTGTCGAATGGTTTTTTGTCGAATTGTGTTTTGTCGAATGGGTTTGTGCTGAATAGGTAATGCGGAGGGTTTGCCAATGGGTATTAGTCTGCAGGAGGCCTTAAAATTAAACGGTTTTAACAATGCCGTTATCAGGGCTGGCCATGACGGGCTGTACCGCGTCGTAAGATGGGTGCATGTGGCTGATGTACCTGAAGCAGCAGAGTGGGTGCAGGGCGGGGAGCTGCTTTTTATAACCGGAATAGGTATTAAGAAAAACACCGAGGCACTGGTGGGACTGGTCCGGGCGCTGGCGGCCAAGTGTCTGGCCGGACTGGTGATAAATACCGGACCATATATTAAAGAGATCCCCCAAAGGGTGCTGGATGTAGCCGACGAATTGTCCTTTCCGGTACTTGAACTGCCCTGGAAGGTAAAACTTGTGGATATTACCCACACCATCTGCAGCCGGATAGTGGCCAAGCAGATGGAGGAAAAATCCCTGCTGGATTTGCTTGACAGTTTGATAAACGGTGACGCGGGAAACAGGGAAATAGTTATCAACCGGGCTGCTTCCTACGGGTTGGATTTAACCCGGGAACATATGGTGCTGATAGTGGATATTGACAACTTTGAAGAATATATTAAAAAGCATGAGGTTAAGGACGAAGAGTCCATTCAGTCTGCCAAAACATCCGTCCGGGATATGGTTTTGCGAGCCTGTTCCGCCAGGGGCATAAAAGCCCTTGCCGTTGTCAAAAGCGATAAAATTATTGTTGTTCTGCAGTTGGCAGGTTTAGGCGCGGACGACCTGAGAAAACTGGCTGATGAAATGCGGGGGGCGGTTTTTGCCGCCGATCTCGGGTTTACTGTCAGCGTGGGAATAGGTCCCTCTTGTGGTAATTTTAGCGAAATACCAGCCAGCTATACCGAGGCAAACAACGCCCTCTATGTGGCCAAAATCAATCACCGTCGAAATTCCACCGTGGGATTCCAGGAGATAGGTTTTTACCGGTTGTTTTTTCAGGTCAGGGATTGCAGGGAATTGGAAAAATTTTTCCTGGACAGCTTTGGTAAAATAATCGGGGACGAAAACAGCAGGGAAAATGAACTGTTCGTGACCCTGCAGGCTTATATCGAATTGCAGGGAAATCTGCAGAAAACCGCCGAGAAACTCTTCATTCACAAAAACACCCTGAAATACAGGCTTAAAAAAATTGAAAGCATTCTTGGAATTGATCTCGGCGATCAGGCCAACAATTTAAACCTGGCCGTGGGCCTTGCCGTGGGAAGATTTATTAATTTGTGTTAAAAGCACAAAAAGCAGACATTTTTTTTGTTTCTCTGTGATCTGGACTATTGATAACAAACGTGCTAGTCTTTTATACGAATCCGCTAAAAATTAAATATTTTGTCGATGATGACAACTGATAAAAGATTTATCATTTTTTTAGGAAGCAAAGACGCTTATCCGGGAGACCGCACCGGCCAGCGTCTTTTCTTTTTATTATCCCTTAAGTAATAATGTGTTGCAGGATGTCGTTAGTGGCATTGGCTGCATATTGATCAAAAATATTAATAACTTCCAATGATGGATTTTGGCGATGATGCTCCGTAATGCAGATAATGGTGTCTGCGGCGGGGCTATTTTTCGTTGACGGCCAAACGGTGCACACCGCTGTGCTTTGGTATTGACGTTACTATGTCTCGGCGCGGAGAGTCACGGGGGGTGAAAGGCACCGTTATTTTTCTATTAATAGTCTTTTAAAATACGGAATTGGGGTGAATTATTTGAAAAAACAGAAATTTGTCAATGGTTTAATGGAATTAAGCCCGTCTGCACAACAGAACATAAAAAACAGCAGCATGTACAATGAGGATTTGAACCCAGTTACCCCCTCCGGGAGAAACTGGGGAACGTATCACATCGCTTCACTTTGGATTGGCATGTCGGTTTGCATTCCTACCTATATGCTGGCCAGCGGACTCATTGCCGCGGGTATGAGCTGGCTGCAGGCGGTTATGACCATCCTGCTGGGCAATGTAATAGTTCTTATACCCATGATTTTAAACGCCCACGCCGGAACCAAATACGGCATATCGTTCCCGGTATTCGCCCGCTTTAGCTTCGGTACGAAGGGCGCCAATATTCCGGCCCTGATGCGGGCTGTGGTGGCGGCGGGCTGGTTTGGCATCCAGTGCTGGATTGGAGGAGCCAGCCTTAATATCCTTATCTCCTCCATATTCCCCGGCTGGGCTAATTTCGGCGCGGGGGTATGGATTTGCTTCCTGGCATTCTGGGCTCTTAATGTCTATATCGGATACCGCGGATTGGGAACTATAAAATTTATGGAAGCCTGGGGCGCACCCATACTTATCGGTCTGGGAGTCGCCCTGCTGATTTGGGCTCTAATGGCGGTGGACAATGTTGGGCAGTTATTCTCCGCCCAGTCTAAATTTAAAACCAGCTCCGAATTCTTGGCGGTCTTCCTTCCTTCACTGACCGGCATGATAGGATTCTGGTCCACCCTGGCCTTGAATATTCCGGATTTTACCCGTTATGCCAACAACCAGAGATCCCAGGCATTGGGCCAGATTATCGGCCTCCCCACCACCATGACCGCCTATGCCTTTATCGGCGTAGTGGTTACAGCTGCCACAGCGGTGGTTTTTGGCGAGGCAATCTGGGATCCCGTGGTGCTTCTGGGTAAATTCCCGCCTATTGTTGTTATAATTGGCACCTTGGGAATAGTCATTGCCACCATTACCACCAACATAGCCGCCAATGTGGTGGCCCCGGCCATAGGAATATCCAATTGTTTCCCCAAAAAGATTACATTCGGCATGGGAGCTATTATTACCGGGCTGATGGGTATTGCAATCATGCCCTGGAAGCTGCTTTCCAGCTACGGCGCCTATATTTTCGGCTGGCTGGGTACTTATTCCGCTTTCCTGGGTCCTATCGCGGGCATTTACATTGTGGACTACTGGATTCTGCGCAAACAGATGCTGGATATTGAGGAAGCCTTTATACCGGATGGTCGCTACAGTTATGGCAGTGGATTTAACATTAAGGCAATCATAGCCCTTATCGTCGGCGTAATTTTCGCACTGATCGGCAAGTTTCTTCCTAGTCTGGTATTCCTGTACAGCAACGCCTGGATTGTAGGGGCCATAGTGTCCGGGGTTGCCTATTACCTGCTAATGAGGGGCGATTCCAGCATTTTGTCGGAAAAGGAATTCAGCCAAATCACCGATGGAAATCCCCGCTCATCAGGCGGCAGCGGTTTTGCGGCTTAACAGCAAGCACATACAGAACAGAGGGACCGGAAACCTTATTGTTCCGGTCGCTCTGTCTTACCCCGCTTTATATATCAGGAGTCAGAAGTCAGGAGTCAGGAGGGTTCAGGCATTCCTTACACCCGAAAACTTAAGTGTGCTCTGTGGCTAAGTATTTTTATTTTCCGTGATGCTGCGTGCGGCATGGGGGTCTGATTTTTGAATATCTGAACAGCACGAAAGAACTTGGATATGGTGATATTATTCTAAAACAAAACTTCTTTTGAAAGGTTAGTAAATTGCTAGAAATATATTCTCATGGCATTTAAGAATT
The DNA here is from genome assembly GCA_965543975.1 of uncultured Desulfocucumis sp. Lineage (GTDB taxonomy): Bacteria > Bacillota > Desulfotomaculia > Desulfotomaculales > Desulfocucumaceae > Desulfocucumis. The sequence goes on from CBEULQ010000010.1 coordinate 10,744, forward strand.
CTGACTGCTGAATTCTGAATTCTGACTACATATTAGTTGGGGACATTCCTCTGACCCTGGAACTGGGCTCTAAAGAGAGGTGTGTCCCCTGACATCTATCGTATTTTTCTACCGAAGAAGGTTGATGTAGATGGGTAAAAAACCCGATTTATCAGTGTATGTTTGGGGTCTCAAATTCCCTAATTTTTTGATGCTGGCCTCAGGCCCCCCCACCGGAAAAGGTGAAATGATCCGCAGGGCCTTTGACAAGGGTTGGGGCGGGGCGGTGACAAAAACAATAAAGACGGACACCATGGAAATAAGGGACGTTTCACCAAGATTCCATGCCATCAGGGATGGTAGAGGCAAACTGGTGGGTTTTGAAAATTTTGAACTGGTTACTCCCCGGCCCCTTAATTACTGGCTAAAGGAGATAGCCGACACAAAAAGGAAATACCCGGGAAATATACTCTTTGCCAGCATTATGGCTGAATTGGAGCAAGACAAATGGCAGGAACTGGCCGTCCGGGTGGAAAGGGCGGGGGCCGACGGAATTGAGGTTAACCTTTCCTGTCCTCACGGTATGCCCGAAAAAGGGCTGGGGGCTGCCATGGGGCAGGATCCCGAAATAACTTACAAAGTGATCAAGTGGGTTAAAGGGGCGGTAAGAATACCTGTGATAGCCAAGTTAACCCCCAACGTCTCCGATATAACCATTATCGCCAGGGCCGCTGAACTGGCCGGGGCTGACGGCTTTGCCGCCATCAACACGGTTCAGAGCCTTATCGGAATAGATTTGGAAACCTTTAACCCATTGCCCGACGTGGCCGGGGCCTCTACCTTCGGAGGGTATTCCGGGAATGCGGTCAAGCCCATAGGTTTAAGAGTTGTCGCTCAGTTGGCCGGTTGCACCAAACTTCCTGTTATGGGTATGGGTGGCATCGAGAAATGGGAGCATGCGGCCGAATACATGCTGGTGGGAGCCTCACTGGTACAGGTTTGCACCGGAGTGATGTTAAAAGGTTATAAGCTGGCCGGCAGGATGCTGGCCGGTATGGAAAAGTACCTGCTGGAGAAAGGTTTTGACAGCGTCACCGAACTTAGGGGAAAATCGCTTTCCCGGCTTGCTTCCCATGAGAGTTTGACCCGGGATGTCAGGGTGTCGCCGGTGTTTGATGCAAAAACATGTAAAGGCTGCGCATCCTGCCTGATAGCCTGCAGGGATGGGGGACATCAGGCCATCACCAAGGATAAAAACGCCCCGCCGGTGGTGGATAAAGAAAACTGTGACGGCTGCGGTCTTTGCGCGCTGGTTTGCAGCAGCGGAAGCATTGCCATGGAAACTTACGGCGGATAGCAACGGACTTTATCCGGGAGGAGATAATTATGGATTTACTGATTAAAGGGGGAACGGTAGTATCCGGCAGGCGGATGTTCAGGGCCGACGTTTTGGTGGAGGACGGAAAAATAGTCCAGGTAGATAAGGAAATTAAAAAGGACTGCGGCAGGTTAATCAATGCCGAGGGCCACTATATACTACCCGGGGGTATTGACGTGCATACCCATATGCAGCTGCCCTTCGGTGGAACCGTTTCCGCCGACGATTTCTTCACAGGAACCAGAGCCGCCGCCTTCGGCGGAGTCACCACCATCATTGACTTTGCCATCCAGACCAGGGGTGAAAGCCTGAAGGAAACACTGGCCAAAAGAAAGGCCGAGGCAGACGGAAAGGTCTGTATAGATTACGGCCTGCATGTGGCGGTTACCGACCTCACCGACGATGTGATGGCGGAAATACCGGAGATAATTGAGCAGGGCTGCCCCAGCTTCAAATTGTTCATGACATATCCCGGCCTGGCGGTGGATGACGGTACACTGTTTTTCGCCCTTAAAACCGCCTCCGAGGCCGGTGGTATGGTGGGTGTGCATGCGGAAAACATGCATCTTATCGAACGGTTTGTTAAAAACCTTCTGGCGGAGGGTAAGACCGGGCCGATGTATCACGAGGTAAGCCGCCCCAATATTGTTGAGGCCGAGGCGGTTAGCAGGGCCATTATGCTGGCTGCGGAAACCGGCAGCAGGCTTTACTTTTTCCATCTTTCCACGGCCCAGGGACTGGCTAAAATAAGGGAAGCCAGGCAAAAAGGCCAGCCTGTATACGCGGAAACCTGTCCCCAATATCTGCTGCTTTCCAGGGATAATTACCGGGAGCCGGACTTCAGGGGCGCCCGTTACGTAATGTCGCCGCCTTTAAGAGGCAGGGAGGACCAGGAAGCCCTCTGGTCGGGACTGGCCGACGGCACACTTCAGGTGGTGGGGTCCGACCATTGCCCCTTCCGCACTGATCAGAAAAAACTTGGACTGGAGGCCTTCAATAAAATTCCCAACGGGGGTCCCGGGGTGGAAACGCTGCTTCCCCTGTTGTATTCAGAGGGAGTGGTGAAGGGGCGCCTGTCCATGGAACGATTGGTGGATATTGTGTCCGAGGGCCCGGCCAAACTTTTCGGGCTTTATCCCAGAAAGGGAGCCGTTATGCCCGGTTCGGACGCGGACCTATTGATCATTGACCCGGACAGGGAGTTGTCCTTGTCAGCCGATGCGCTTCACATGAATCTGGATTACACATTATACGAGGGTTTTAAAGTTAAGGGCTATCCCATGGTTACCATCAGCAAAGGAAAGGTAATCTGTCTTGACGGCCAGTTCCTGGGCAAAGCCGGGGACGGCGAATTCGTTTTCCGTAATAAAATAGCGGAACTATAGTTAAAAGGAGGAAGCCGGCAATTGTTCGATAAACTGCTCGAAGGCGCCCAAAACTTACGGAATGAAGTGGTGGAATTCGCCAGGGAACTGGTGAGAACACCCAGTATCAGCGGTCAGGAAGAAAACGTAGCCGATCTGGCGCTGGCAAAGATGAATGAACTGGGCTACGACGAGGTTTTCAGGGACGGCATCGGCAACGTGGTGGGGATTATCAGGGGTACCGGGGGCGGCCCCAATATTATGTACAATTCCCACATGGACCACGTGGATCCCGGTGATCACGGCAACTGGCAATATCCTCCCTACGGGGCCGTGGTGGACGAGGGCTTTATCCATGGCCGGGCTGCCTCTGACGTAAAATGCGGCTTTTCATCGCAGATATATGCCGGAATGCTGTTGAAAAAATCAGGGATAAAGTTAAAGGGTGACTATATCGTAACAGGGGTTGTGCAGGAAGAGCCTGCGGAAATGTTCGGCATGAAATATCTCATGGACCGTACTTTTCCTGAAAAAGGAATAAAATTCGATTTAATGGTGTCTTCCGAGGCTACTTCCTTGAATATCTACCTGGGCCACAGGGGGCGGCTGGAAATGGAGGTTCAAACCAAAGGCAGAACCAGCCATGGCAGCGCTCCCTGGAGGGGCATCAATGCCGTTTACAAAATGATGCCGGTAATTGAGGAAGCCCGTCTTATGGGGGACAGCCTTCCGGAACATCCCTTCCTGGGCAAGTCTACCCTGGCGTTGACCATAATATCCTGCAGCCCCGGGGCGCTGAGCATTATTCCGGACGTCTGCACAGTGTCCCTGGACCGTCGGTTCATTCCCGGGGAGACCAAGGAGGATGCCATTAAGCCCTTTAAAGAACTGTTTGCCAGGCTTTCCGCGGAAGACCCAGAATTCAAGGCGGATATCAGGGTGCGCAAGGTTAAGGAAACTTCCTATACAGGTTACACCGAAGATATGGAAAAATACATGCTTGCCTGGATGGTGGAAAAGGATCATCCTTTTGTGGTAAAGGCCGTGGAAGCGTTGAATAAGGTAGGACAAAAACCCGGTTTCGGTAAATGGGATTTCGGTACCGACGCCAGCTATGTTACCGGGGTTAAGGGTATACCTACCATCGGTTACTCCCCCATGGAAGAAAAATATGCCCACACTCCAATTGACCGCTGCCGGATAGATTACCTGATCGAATCCGTGGCAGGCAATGCGGCCATTGCTTTAAACATAGCGGGATAACTTCATCGGATGCCGTGGCGGCACTACGCCACACCGCTACCCTTGCTGACAGCTGCCGCACAGCATGAGCACTTTAAACAAAAAATACTTTTTTAGATAGTAAAGAGGAAGAAGACGAAAGGGGGGGGATTAAATGGCTTACTGCTATTGGAACCGTTTTTTAAGGATTGATCTAAATAACCAAAACACACAAGAATTCAGCGTAGACCCTGCCCTTTTCCGAAAATACCTGGGGGGAAGCGGTATGGCCGCATATATGTTGGGAAGCGAACTCGACAGTGAATTGGACCCCCTTGACCCCTCAAGCCCCCTGGCGGTTTTTACGGGCCTGCTTACCGGAACCCCCGCTCCTGCCAACGGCCGGACGTCCTTTTGCGCCCGCTCCCCTCTTACGGGAATATGGGCCGAGTCGGTCATGGGAGGTAAATTCGGCGCGGCCCTTAAGGCCACCGGTTATGACGGCCTTATCATTACCGGAAAAGCTCCTTACCCGGTGGTGCTGTCGATTAAAGAAACAGGCGCAGATTTTATTGACGCATCGTCTTTGTGGGGTATGAGCACATATGAAACCGATGAGGTCGTAGCAAGGGTGGTCCCCGGAGCAGAGTCCGCCTGTATAGGGCCCGCCGGCGAACGGCTGGTAAAAATAGCTGGCGTGCTGACCGGCGGCCGCCATGCCAGGGCGGCCGGTAGGTGCGGTATGGGGGCGGTGATGGGAGCCAAAAACATAAAGGCCATTGCCGTGGCAGGCAGCAGGAAAGTTGATGTTTTTGACCGGCGTTCCCTGTTGGACATGCTTAAACAGGAAATACCGGTTATTAAGGAAAAGGGTGCAGGTTTGACTAAATTCGGCACCGCCGGGGGTGTAATGGCGGTGGAGGCCAACGGAGACCTGCCCATTCGAAACTGGACACTGGGTGATTGGGCGGAGGGAGCGGCGAAAACCTGCGGCCAGGAAATCGACAAACACTATCTGGCCAGTCACCATTCCTGTCCCGGCTGCCCCATACGCTGCGCCAAACTGGTGAAAATACCCTCCGGTCCCCATGCCGGGGAGGTGTCCCACGGACCCGAATATGAAACCTGTGCGGGGTTTGGCGGGCTGGTTCTGAACGACAACCTGGAAACCATTGTACTGGCCAACGACCTCTGCAACAGGCTGGGGGTGGATACCATATCCGCCGCCGCTGCCGTGGCCCTGGCCATGGAACTCTGGGAACTGGGTCTCATCGGCCCCGGGGACACTGGAGGAGTGGAGCTTTCCTGGGGTTCAGGGGAAGCCATATTAAAAATCGTGCAGGATATCGCCCTGCGGAGAAATTTTGGGGAATTTCTGGCAGAAGGGACTGCCCGGGCCTCCGGGAAGATCGGAGGTGTGGCGCCGGACCTGGTGGTTGCCTGCAAGGGATTGGAACTGGCATTCCATGATCCCCGGGCTTTTACCGGCATGGCAACCAATTATGCCACCGCCAACCGGGGTGGCTGTCACCTGGAGGCGCTGACATATTTTGTGGAATCCGGTGCTATTCCCGGAGCGCTTATAGGTTACGAAAGGGATTTTCACCCCCACGGAGTTCTATATAAGTCGGAGCTGGCTTTTATAATGCAAAACTTTTTGGGTGTCTTCAATCCCCTGGGGCTGTGCAAGTTCCTGGCCAGGGGGGCTGTGGGGCCTGCCCAGATATGCGGCTGGCTGAAGCACTGCCTGGGTTGGGAGATATCCACAGAGGAATTGTTTGAAACAGGCGAAAGGCTGTTCAACTTAAAGCGCATGTACAATTACAGGCTCGGCATAACCAGAAAGGACGACCTGCTTCCGTTGAGAATGCAGGTGCACGACCGCAAAACCGGCCGGGCTGCTGGAAGTTTGCCGTCTATGGGCCGTTTGCTGGCAGATTATTACCAACTCAGGGGCTGGAGCCCCGAAGGAGTCCCCACTGAAGATACCATTACAAGGCTTGGATTAAAATGAATAACCGAGCCACTTAACTGCCGGCTTTTAATAGACTGACCGTATAACAATTATCTTTCGGATGAGGTGTTGAAATTTGGCAAATAACTATTCAGCAGAAGATACCTACCGCGACGACCGACAGTATGTCATACACTCCTGGTCGGTGCAATCCGCTCTGGCTCCCGCAGTGATCAACCGGGCCGAGGGCGTATACCTTATTGACGGTGAAGGGAAAAAGTATATTGACTTTGCCTCCCAGTTGGTAAACTCCAACGCCGGCCATCAGCACCCCGAAATAGTCAGGGCCATACAGGAGCAGGCAGGCAAACTCTGCTATG
>CBEULQ010000011.1:0-16102 GCA_965543975.1 uncultured Desulfocucumis sp.
TTTGTGACAGCCTGTTAACCGAAACCTCCGGGAGCATAAGGAATAAGAAACCGTTAATAAGACCGTTCGGTAACAGGAATCTCATACCAAAGAGGAGGGGTGTTGAACAAAAATAATCCGCGGTCACCATAGATTTTTACTTCAAGGGAGGATTATCAGTTGCTATTACTGGCTTTTATTTATTTTTCCATTCTTGCTTTCATCGGCCTCTCCGCCTATAAGTTTTACCAGTATGCCAGGATGCCCATGCACGGCCGCTGGGAGTTATACCCGGTGCCTAAAGAACCCGGGGAAAAGGGTCACTACGGCGGTTCCTACTATGAAGATTTGGAATGGTGGAACAAGCCCAGGAAAATCTCTCACATCGGAGAGATTAAAGAAATGCTGAAGGAAATGCTGTTTATAAAGAACTTGTTTGTGAACCAAAAGAGACACTGGTGGATCTCCTACTCCATGCATATGGGAATTTACCTGCTGGGTTTATGGACTGTTTTACTGCTGGTGGGCGCTGTTATGGAACTGTCCGGACTGCCCCTGTCCACCGCCGGGGTCGTCAACGCCAATCCCTGGGCGGGACTGGTTTATTACGCCACCTTTGTATCCGGCGCAACCGGCGCTCTGCTGCTGACCATCGGATCGGCCGGCTTATTTATAAGAAGGCTGTTTAACAAAACCTTGAGCAAGTATACAACTCCGCAGGAATATTTTAACCTGTTCTATCTTTTTGCTGTAGCGATATCCGGGCTGGTGGTATGGAGCGGCGATCCTGCCTTTCAGTACGGCCGTGAGATTATGAAAGGGCTACTTACCGTTTCACCCATCCAGGCGGGTACAGCCCTGACCCTGCATATTTTGTTGCTGGGTTCTTTGATGATTTATATACCTCAGACCAAGATGAGCCACTATGTGGCCAAGTACTTCGCTTTCCATAAAGTGCTGTGGGAAAACGAACCCAACCTCAGGGACTCCAAGATGGAGGAAATCGTCAAGAAGGCTATGAGTTATAAACCAAAGGTATCCTGGTCTGCTCCCCATATCAATCCGGGCAAACCGGCCCCTAAAAAAAGTTGAATCGGATCAATTGACATAGGTTAGGGGACACGAATGTCCCCAATTAATGTGAACGCGAATAACTCCGTGTTTGAACGGGTTTCACTGAACATCAACTTAAAATTCAGCTAAAAATATTTGGGGGAGGACAGATAGCCCAATGGAAAATATCAGACCGCAGGATATGGGCATACCGTCGGAACAACTGGTAAAGCCGGGTGAATATCAATTAATGCCTCTGCCGGCCCCTTACAATAAGCCGGATATGGAACCGGGTTTTAACGCCCCGGATCAGTCATGGAATGAGAGCTACTGCACCACCCTGGACGGATTTATCGGGAATGATACTTTGGTCAGACCGAAAACCAAAGAAGAAGAACAAGAAATGATTAAAAATTTTTTAAGCGGTCTGGATAAGTTGTTTTCCCAAGAAACAAACAGGAATTATTTGCAGCCGTTAATGCTCACCTTTGAAAATTGCGCGAAATGCAACACCTGTTCCGAAGCCTGCCACACCTTTAAATCCAGTGGCGGGGCCGAGATTTACAGACCTATTTTCCGTTCCGAGGTACTGCGCAAGCTTTACAAAAAACACAAGCAGGGCGGCGGTCTGTTAAGCCGGTTCATGGGCGGGGATATTGACATCAATGTTGAAACAATCATGCGCCTGGGAGAACTGGCCTACCGTTGCAATCTCTGCAGGCGCTGCGCCCAAACCTGTCCCCTGGGCCTGGACAACGGGCTCCTGGCCAGGGAAATTAGAAAACTGTTCAGTATGGAAATGGGGATCGCGCCAAAACCCCTCCACGAACACGGCACGGTCAATCAGTTAAAGACCGGTTCCAGCACAGGGCTGAACCAGGCTGCCTTTTTGGATATGATTGAGTTTCTGGAAGACGACCTCTATGAAAGAACCGGCAAAAAATATAAAATCCCCATCGATAAAAAAGGGGCCGACATCCTTTTAACCCATAACGCCGGTGAGTATCTGGCCTGGCCGGAAAACCCTTCCGCCTTCGTGGTCATTTTCGAGGAAGCCGGCCTGAACTGGACCCTGTGCAGCAGCGATTTTATCGGCTACGACAACGTCAACTACGGCCTTTTTTACGATGACGCCCAGGCGCGGAAAATCGGCCTTGCGCAGATGAAGGCTGCCAAGGAACTGGGGGTAAGAAGGATTATCGTGGGCGAGTGCGGTCATGCCCATAAAGCCATCGCATTGGCCATCGACCGGGCCATTACCGGCGAAGACAACATTCCCAGGGAAAGCTTCCTGCCCTTGTTGTGGGATTTGATTGAGAAGAATGCATTTAAACTGGATCCCATGCGGAACAACTTTCCGGTTACCCTGCATGACCCCTGCAACATCGCCAGGATGATGGGCATTATTCAGCCCCAGCGCAAGATTATCAAGGCCGTTTGCCCCCAGTTTAGGGAAATGACTCCCCACGGGGCTCATAATTACTGCTGTGGAGGCGGCAGCGGCTTTGCCATCATCAAGTCCCATAACTTCACTGAATTCCGGAATAAGATTGCCAGCAGGATGAAGTTTAAACAGATCCTGGAGGCATTCCGGGATACCATCGAAAACCCGGGTATTCCTAAATACGTGGCCGCTCCCTGCTCAAACTGCAAGGGCGCCATCCGGGATATCCTGGAGTTTTATGGGGCTACCGCCAGGTACAATGTACACTACGGCGGACTGGTGGAACTGGTGGTTAATGCCATGGTTCAGTTTGACAGGCCTTTCCTGGAGTTTTTGGATGAAGACGCCTAGGTATGGTTTTGTTGGCTTACGATATTGACAGCGTAAAAAGTGAATAATAAAATAGAATAAAATATCGTTGACATCTGTGTCGAGTCAAAATCCCGGATAAACGAAAAATTATGGGATTTTTTTTTCACCTTTGTTTCACCAACTAAATAATTAGGAATAATTTTATTAATTATTAACGTAATTTATATAATGAAAACTTGTACCTGAAAACGTAGCAGGAGCTTTCACTGAGGAGCAAACGGTAAAGTCATTTAAAACAGATTCGAAGACAGGAGTCTACATATTATCACCGGAGGGGTGCTGAAACAATGGATGAGGAGAGTAGGGTGAGGGACGGCAAGGAGGAAGAAGGCATTATTGCGACGGTTTTAGAGGGGGAAAACAATGAGGGCTGTCTTCCTGCGGGCGCGGCCCGGGAGAAAACCGGGGCTGTGCTGGTGGTTGGCGCCGGAATCGGCGGTATGCAGTCGGCGCTGGACCTGGCCGAGGCAGGCTTTAAGGTATACCTGTCGGAGAGAGAAACCGCCGTGGGCGGGATCATGTCCAGGCTGGACAAGACCTTCCCCACCAACGACTGTGCCATGTGCATCGTGTCGCCCAAGTTGGTTGACGTGGGCCGTCACCTGAACGTGGAAATTCTTCCCGGTACCGAGGTGGAAGAGGTTGCCGGTGAGCCGGGAAGCTTTAAAGTCCGTCTACGACGCCGGGCCAGGTATGTGAATTCGGAAAAGTGCACCGGTTGCGGTGAGTGCGCAAGGGTCTGCCCGGTAGACCGCCCCAATCGCTTTGACGCGGGCCTGGGTAAGCGGAAGGCCGCTTACAAGCTTTACCCCCAGGCCATGCCCACCGCCTTCGCGGTGGAGAAGAAGGGTACGCCGCCCTGCCGGGCCGCCTGCCCGGCCGGCGTAAACGTCCAGGGCTACGTCCAGCTGTTGCGCAGCGGCAAGATGGTTGAAGCCTGGCGGCTGGTCTACAGGGACAACCCACTGCCCGCGGTTTGCGGGCGGGTTTGCACCCACCCCTGCGAATCACAGTGCCACCGGGGCAGCATAGACCAGCCGGTGGCTATTCGCCAGCTAAAGCGACTGATCACCGACGTGGTGTATCAAGAAAAAAGAGAGCTTCCTCTGCCCGCGCCTGCGGTGCCGCGGGAACAAAGGGTGGCGGTGGTGGGCTCCGGTCCGGCCGGCCTCTCGGCGGCATACCAGCTGGCCGTACTGGGCTATCCGGTCACCGTTTTCGAGGCACGGGAAAAGCCGGGAGGCATGCTGCGCTATGGCATACCGGCTTATCGCCTGCCCCGGGAATGGCTGGATCTGGAGATTGGACTTTTAGAAAAGCTGGGCGTTCAGTTTAAAATAAATACTCCCCTGGGGCCTGGGCTAACTGTGTCCGACTTGTTCCGGGAGGGCTTCGTCGCTGTCTTCCTGGCGGTGGGCGCCCACAAGGGCACCTCGCCGGGTGTGCCCGGCGAAGAACTGGGCGGCGTCCTGGTAGGTGTGGACTTTTTGCGGCAGGTGAACGCTGGTGAAGAGGTCCGGGTCGGTGCCCGGGTCGCCGTCATCGGCGGGGGCAACACGGCTATGGATGCGGCCAGGACTGCGCTGCGCCGGGGGGCCAAAGAAGTGACCATTGTATACCGGCGTACGGAGGCGGAGATCACTGCTGCGCCGGAAGAGATACAGGAGGCCAGGGAAGAGGGAATTAACTTTCTGCTGCTCACTAGCCCCAAGGCCTTCCACGGCGAGGACGGCAGATTGACGCGGCTGGAGTGTCTGCGCAACCAGTTGGGTGATCCTGATGCCGGCGGACGCCGGAGGCCGGTGCCGGTTCCGGGCAGCGAGTTTTTCCTTGAAGTGGACACCGCCATCCTGGCTGTGGGGCAGGCGCCGGAAACCGCCTGGGCAGACGGCATGGGCCTGGCCACCAGGCGCGGCGGGGTACTGGCTGTCGATCCGGAGACTCTGTTTACCGGCCTGCCCGGCGTTTTTGCCGGGGGTGACGCAGTCACAGGGCCGGCCACTGTCATTGGCGCCATCGCCGCCGGGAAGAAGGCGGCGGCATCCATTGACTTTTACCTCCAGGGTATGGACTTTAAGGAGGTCCGTCATGAGCCGCCGAAAGAGGTGGCGTCACCCCCGGGGGAGCCCGTTGAAGACGCCGGGCGGGGCAGGCCGTCCGTTGCCCATATCGAACCGGAAAAACGCACCGGTACTTTTGAGGAAGTGGCCGGTGGTTACATATTGGCGGAGGGAAAGGCAGAGGCCGGGCGTTGCCTCAACTGCGGCGCCTGTTCGGAGTGTCTGGAGTGTGTCAAAGCCTGCCTGCCCGGGGCCATCGACCACGCCATGGCCGATGAGTCAATAGAAGTTGAAGTTGGAGCGGTGCTGTTAAACCCGGGGGCGGAAATCTACAACCCCGGGGAACTGGAGTATTACGGCTACGGAAGGTATCCCAATGTCCTGACCAGTATCGAGTTCGAGCGGATCCTGAGTGCCTCCGGTCCCTTTCAGGGGCACATGGTCAGGCCTCATGACCATAAGGAACCAAAAAAGATCGCCTGGATCCAGTGCGTCGGCTCCAGAAACGTACGGATTGGGGCCGATTACTGTTCGTCGGTTTGCTGCATGTACGCCATCAAAGAGGCGGTCATCGCCAAGGAGCACAGTCCGGAACCGCTGGATACCGTCATTTTTTACATGGACATGCGCTGCTACGGCAAGGATTTCGAGCGTTACTTCAACCGGGCGGAAGACGAGCACGGAGTACGCTTTATAAAAAGCAGAATTTTTGCTGTTGAAGAGAGCCCCGGTGCAGAGCGAAACCTGCTGATCCGGTATGCCCTGGAGGACGGCTCCGTGACGGAAGAGGAATTTGACCTGGTGGTGCTGTCGGTGGGGCTCAGGCCCGCCGCCGGCTCTGCCGAACTGGCAACCAGGCTGGGGGTGGAACTGGACCAATTCGGTTTCTGCCGCACCCTTGAACTGGAGCCCGGAGCCACCAACCGGCCGGGGATCTTTGCCGGCGGCGCCTTTGCCGGGCCCAAGGATATCCCTGAGACCGTGGTGGAGGCCGGGGCCGTGGCCGGTTACGCCGCCCGGTTGTTGAGCGAGGCCAGGGGCAGCCTGGCCCGGCACAAGGAGTACCCGGCAGAACGTAACGTCGAGGGCGAGGAGCCCCGGGTGGGCGTTTTCGTCTGCCACTGCGGGATAAACATAGGCAGCGTGGTGGACGTACCGGGCGTGGTGAAATACGCAAAGGCGCTGAAAAACGTGGTGCACGCCCAGGAATTTCTTTTTACCTGCGCACAGGACAGCATTGAAAAGATCAAAGAGACGATAGACACTTACAGCCTGAACCGGGTGGTGGTGGCGTCCTGTACGCCCCGGACCCACGCCCCGCTGTTCCAGGGAGCGCTCCGGGAGGCCGGGCTGAACCCTTACCTGTACGAACATGTGAACATCCGGGAGCACTCCTCCTGGGTACACCGGGACCAACCCCGGGAGGCAACGGTCAAGGCCAGGGACCTGTTGCGGATGGCCGTGGCCAAGGTGCGGCTCTTAAAGCCGGTGACCGTCACCTTTAGCGAGATCGATCGACACGCCCTGGTAGTGGGAGGCGGACTGGCTGGGATGACCTCCGCCCTGTCACTGGCCGAGCAGGGGTTCGGCGTCTATTTGGTGGAAAAGAGCGGTCAGCTTGGAGGCAGGTTCAGGAGTATGTACTATACCCTGGACGGCTCCGAACCGGCAAAGCTCCTTGACCAACTGTTGGAGCGGGTGGAGAATAACCCGTTGATCGAGGTGTTGACCGGCGCCGGGGTGGTGGAGGCCGGCGGCTATCCCGGGAACTACCGGACTTTTGTGCAGGCCGGAGACAAGCGGCATGAACTGACCCACGGGGCGGTGGTGCTGGCCACCGGGGCCCGGGAGGCCGGACCCCGGGAGTATATGTACGGTAGCCACCCGGCGGTGGTGACCCAGAGCCGCTTGGAAGAGCGGATCGGGAGCGGCGAGCTTGGCGGGGTGCAAAACGTGGTGATGATCCAGTGCGTCGGCTCCCGGGAAGAGGGTCGGCCGTACTGCAGCCGGATCTGCTGTACTCACGCCGTGAAGAACGCCTTAAAGATCAAGGAACTGAACCCCGATGCCAACGTATACGTGCTGTACCGCGACCTGCGGGTGTACGGCCTGCGGGAGAAGTACTACACCGAGGCCAGGCGTAAAGGTATTATTTTCATCCGCTACACCCCCGAAGACAAGCCGCAGGTGAAGGAGAGCGGAGAAAGGCTGGAGGTCGCTGTAACCGACCCCATACTGGGCCGGAAGCTGTCCATCCGAGCCGACCTGCTGGTGCTGAGCAGCGGGCTGCAGGCCGGAGAGGACAATGAACGCTTAAGTCGCCTGTTCAAAGTGCCGCTTAACGCCGACGGGTTTTTCCTGGAGGCCCATATGAAGTTACGACCCGTGGACTTTTCCGCGGACGGTTTGTACCTGTGCGGCCTGGCGCACTCGCCGAAGCTGGCCGGGGAGGTCATTCTGCAAGCCAACGCCGCGGCCATGCGGGCGGTGACCCTGCTGGGCAAGGACCGCCTGGAAAATGTGGCCATTACCGCCGCAGTGAACAAACGGCGCTGCAAAGGCTGCGGTATATGCGTGAAGGTGTGCAGTTATAATGCCAGGCGGATCGATTCCGTGAGCCGGGTGGCGCTGGTGGCGAATGCGCTCTGCCAGGGCTGCGGCGCTTGCGTGGCCGCCTGCCCCAGCGGCGCGTCTCTCCAGTACGGTTTCGAAAAGGAGCAGATCCTGGCAGCGTTGGGGGCCGTCAACTGTTAACGGAGGTTATAGAGATTAGAATCTGAGGAAGAAGAGGGTTGAAGTTAATATGGTAACATTCACCGGGACGGAGGCGAAGACCGGAGCGGTGCTGGTGGTGGGGGCAGGGATAAGCGGTATGCAGGCGGCCCTGGATTTGGCCGAGGCCGGATACAGGGTCTACCTGGTGGAGCGGGAGCCGGCCATAGCCGGCAAGATGCCCATGCTTGACAAGACCTTCCCCACCAATGATTGCTCCATGTGTATTCTTTCGCCCAGGGTTTTGGATTGCGGCAGCCACCTGAACATCGAAATACTGACCAATGCGGAGTTAATAAACCTGGAAGGGGAGCCGGGCAACTTTCGGGCTACGGTGCGAAAAAACCCGCGTTTCGTGGACATGGACCTTTGCATCGGCTGCGGCCGGTGCGCGGAGGTCTGCCCGACCGAGATTTTCAACGGGTTCAATTGCGACCTGGATACGCGCAAAGCAATCTATAAGCCGTATGCCCAAGCTTTCCCCAATGCATATGTCATTAACGACAAAGCCTGTATTCGTTGCGGGACCTGCCGGGAAAAATGCCCGCGCAAGGCCATTGATTACGACATGCAGCCGGAAGAAGTAAATCTCGATGTGGGTGCGCTGATTCTCTCGCCCGGCTTCGATGTCTCCGACGCCAGGCTGCGCGGCGAATTCGGTTACGGCATATACGCCAACGTGGTTACCTCGCTACAGTTCGAACGTATGCTAAGCGCTTCGGGGCCGCACCAGGGGCACCTGATACGGCCTTCGGACCATAAAGAGCCGAAAAAGGTCGCCTGGATCCAGTGTGTGGGCTCACGGGATCAGTCCCTGGGCAACAATTACTGCTCTGGTGTCTGCTGTTTGTACGCCTCCAAGGAGGCGGTGGTGGCCAAGGAACACGTGCCCGGACTGGAGACGGCGATTTTCTGTATTGACGTGCGGGCCTTCGGCAAGGACTTCGAGCAGTACTACCAGCGGGCGAAAGATGAGTATGGCGTACGCTACCAGAGGTGCATGATCTCCTCGGTAAAAGAACTGCAGCAGAGCAAAAATCTGCTCCTGCGCTACCTTGACGATCAGGGTAGATTTAAGGAAGAGGAATTTGATTTGGTGGTGCTGTCGGTGGGGCTCAGGCCTGCCGCCGGTTCCGCCGAACTGGCGGCCAGGCTGGGGGTGGAGTTGGACGAATTCGGCTTCTGCCGCGCACCTGAGATGGAGCCCGGAGCCACCAACCGGCCGGGGATCTTTGCCGGTGGTGCCTTTGCCGGCCCAAAGGATATCCCTGAGACCGTAGTGGAGGCCGGGGCCGTGGCTGGTTACGCTGCGCGACTGTTAAGCGAGGCCAGGGGCAGTCTGGCCCGGCGCAAGGAGTACCCGGCGGAGCGGAACGTCGAGGGCGAGGAGCCCCGGGTGGGCGTTTTCGTATGTCATTGCGGGATCAATATCGGTAGCGTAATCGACGTACCGGAAGTGGTAAAGTATGCTAAAAAGTTGAAGAACGTGGTGCACGCCCAGGAGTTCACCTTCGCCTGTGCCCAGGACAGTATCGAGAAGATCCGGAAGAGACTGAATGCCTCGAAGATCAACCGGGTGGTGGTGGCGTCCTGTACGCCCCGGACACACGCCCTGCTATTCCAGGGGGTGCTCCGGGAGGCAGGGCTGAACCCCTACCTGTACGAGCATGTGAATATCCGGGAGCACTCCTCCTGGGTACACCGGGACCGGCCCCGGGAGGCGACGGTAAAAGCCAGTGACCTGGTGCGGATGGCCGTGGCCAAGGCGCGGCTGCTAAATCCGGTGGCCGTCACCTTCAGCGAGATCGACCGGCACGCCCTGGTGGTGGGCGGCGGCCTGGCGGGGATGACTTCCGCCCTGTCCCTGGCCGAGCAGGGGTTCGGCGTCTACCTGGTAGAGAAGAGTGACCAGCTGGGGGGCAGGTTCAGGGGTGTGAAGTATACCTTGGACGGCTCCGAACCGGCAAAGCTCCTTGACGAACTGGTGGCGCGGGTGGAAAGTCACCCGCAGGTGGAGGTGCTGACCGTCGCCGAGGTGGTGGAGGCCGGTGGCTATCCCGGGAACTACCGTACCACCGTGCAAACCGGTGGTGGAAAGCGTGAACTGAACCACGGGGCGATGGTGCTGGCTACCGGCGCGCGGGAAGCCAGGCCGAAAGAGTACCTGTACGGCAGCCACCCGGTGGTGGTAACCCAGAGCCAGTTGGAAGAGCGGATCGGGAGCGGCGGACTTGGCGGGGTGCAAAACGTGGTGATGATCCAGTGCGTCGGCTCCCGGGAAGAAGGGCGGCCTTACTGCAGCCGGATCTGCTGCACCCATGCCGTGAAGAACGCCCTAAAGATCAAGGAAATGAACCCCAAAGCCAACGTGTACGTGCTGTACCGCGACCTGCGGGTGTACGGCCTGCGGGAGAAGTATTACACAGAGGCCAGGCGACGGGGAATCATCTTCATCCGCTACAACCCGGAGGATAAGCCGGTGGTGAAGGAAAGCGGGGAAGGACTGGAGGTCGTGGTGACCGACCCGGTATTGGGCCAAAAGCTGGTTATAGGGGCCGACCTTCTGGCACTGAGCAGTGGGGTAGATGCCGGAGAGGACAACGAACGCTTAAGTCGCCTGTTCAAAGTGCCGTTGAACGCAGACGGGTTTTTCCTGGAGGCCCACATGAAACTTAGGCCTGTGGATTTTTCCGCCGACGGCCTATACCTGTGCGGCCTGGCACACTCGCCGAAGCTGGCCGGGGAGGTAATTCTGCAGGCCAATGCCGCGGCCATGCGGGCGGTGACCCTGCTGGGCAAGGACCGCCTGGAGAACGTGGCCATCACTGCCGTTGTGGAGGAAGATATATGTGCAGGCTGTGGTGTATGCGTGAAAGTATGCAGTTACAATGCCAGGCGGATCAATCCTGTGAGCAGGGTTGCACTGGTGGCCAATACGCTGTGCCAGGGCTGCGGCGCCTGCGTGGCGGCCTGCCCCAGCGGCGCTTCCCGTCAGCACGGCTATGAAAAAGAGCAGCTATTGGCCATGATGGGCGCCGCTACTTAATTAATAAAGGAGTAAGCAAAATGAGCACTGCTGTGAATAATGAAGAGCTTCCTAAGGAAACTGTTCAGGTTGCCGGAGACTCTTTCGAGCCAAAAATTGTAGGCCTGGTGTGCAACTGGTGTACTTATGCAGGAGCCGACCTGACCGGCACCTCCAGGGTGCAATATCCCCCGAATATCAGGCTGGTGCGGGTTATGTGCACCGGCTCCATCGATCCCCTCTATATCCTGAAACCGCTCTTGGATGGAGTGGACGGCGTCCTGGTGGGTGGGTGACATCCCGGCGACTGCCACTATGTTAGTGGTAATTACAAGGCGCGCCGGAGGTTCGCCCTGCTGAAGGAGTCTCTGGACATCTTCGGTATTGGGCGGGAGCGGGTCTGGTTCCGCTTTATCAGCGCTTCGGAGGGCAAACTCTTTGCCGAGACCGTAGGCGAGATGGTGGAGCACATAAAGAAATTAGGACCTGTCGGTACCGTGCGGCTGTGGGAAATTTAGGGGAGAGCGGGTGCAGGAATATGAAATATTATAAACTTCCGGTTCAAAACGGGGATCCGCGGGAAGCCACGGGGGAATTGTGTCGGGTGTTACTGGAGGACAACCTGGTGGACGCCCTGGTGGTGCCCCAGGAGTCCGGAACCAAAAGCACCGTCGCAGTCACCTTGGTCAGGGACGTAAAGGGTTTGCGCGCTGTGGACCCGCTGACGCCGGTGGCCATGGTTAATACCTCCCGGGTACTGGCTGACCTGACGGTGGAGGACGCCGGTTTCAGGGTGGGCGCCGTGCTGCGTTCCTGCGAGGTGCGGGCGCTGGTGGAACTGGTCAAATTGGAACAAGCCAACATGGAAAATCTGTTGGTGATCGGGGTGGACTGCCTGGGTACCTTCAAACCGGTGGACTACAGGGAACTGGTGAAAGAAGGCCGGTTCGACCTGAATCAGTGGCTGGCAAGGGCGGCGTCCTGCGGGGACATTCAAGCCGGTGAAGTAAACGTAAGACGGGCCTGTACTGTGTGCGGCCACGTAACCGCCGAGCACGCCGGCATTACACTGGGCTGGGTCGGGCTGGACCCGGCACAGGAACTTCTGCTGGGTGTGAATGACGACCTGGCTCCGCAACTGGCTGAGCGTTTGGGTCTTTCCGAGATTGCCGGGCCCGGTCAGCGCCAGGAGATTATTACCAGGCTTAAAGAGGATAGGGCTGCGGCCAAACAGCGTGCCCTGCGGGAGTTTGAAGAACAAAACTACAATTTGGAGAACCTTGCCGCCGCTTTTGCCAGCTGCATCCGTTGCCATAACTGCCGCAAGGTTTGTCCCATCTGTTTCTGCCGGGAGTGCGTTTTTGCCAGCAAACTCTTTGAGCACCATCCGGAAGAATACTTCAAGTGGGCCTCCTTTAAAGGGTTAATCGAATTGCCGACGAATGCCTTGCTCTTCCACCTCACCCGGTTAAATCATATGGGCTTAAGCTGTGTCAGCTGCGGCCAGTGCGAGGCAGCTTGCCCCAGCAACCTGCCCCTGGGTCTTTTCTTCAGCGCTGCCGGCAAAAAACTACAGGAGATCTTTGACTATGAGCCCGGCCGCTCCACAGAGGAGGAACTCCCTCTTACCACATACAAAGAAGTGGAACTGGAACCACGCTAAGAAGGAAGGTTTTTTGGCAATGAAAATAATGACCGATAACGGGCCGGTGACCTCCGACCCGAACTTCCGCGAAGAGGTGATACGGGTCAGCGGCCAGGATATTGAGCTCTGCTTCCAGTGCCAGAAGTGCACTTCCGGTTGTCCTGTAGCGCAATATTTCCAGTACACTCCCAACCAGGTGATCCGGCTGGTTCTGTTTGGTATACGTGACGCGGCGCTAAAAAGCCCCACCATCTGGCTGTGCGCCGGCTGCGAGACTTGTGGGGTGCGGTGTCCTAACAAGATCAGGATTTCCGAAATCATGGATACCCTGAAGGAAATGGCCATTCACCGTGGAATCGCGCCTGGTGAGCCCAACGCGCCGGCATTTCACGAACTGTTCTTGCAAGACGTACGCACCCGTGGCAGGGTATTTGAAACTATGCTCCTGGCCAGGTACAAGCTTAAGACAGGTCAGCTTTTAACAGATCTTGATCTGGGTTGGAAACTGTTCAGAAAGGGAAAGCTTCCTCTTTTACCCAAGGGTGTCCGGGACCGCGATGACATACGGAAAATTTTTGACAGGGCCGGCTGGCCCGGTAAGGAATAACAGGAGTGGTGTTACGGGCTATAAGGCTGTTGAAAAACTGTGCCTTTTATTAAAGATGATACCGTGCCCATAACGACTTTTTATAGTTAAATTGTGTAGAAGGAGTCGGTTTGCATGAAGTTTGCTTACTACCCGGGCTGTTCCCTGGAAGCCACCGCACGGGAGTATGACCTTTCCGCGCGGGCTGCGGCGGTGGCCCTGGGCATGGAATTGGAGGACCTCCACGACTGGAACTGCTGTGGAGCTACGTCGGCCCACAGCGTAAAATCCCAGCTGGCTCTGGCCTTGCCAGCCCGTAATATCAAGCAGGCACAGAAACAGGACCTGGACTTGGTGGTGCCCTGCGCGGCTTGCTACAGCCGGATGCGTAAGGCCGACCATACCCTGCGCAACGACTCCGGGGCGCGGGCCGGGGTGGAGGGTATGCTGGGCTTCACTTATAACGGCCGGGTGCGGGTTTACTCCATGCTGGATGCGGTGGTGCAGGGGGTTGGACTGGAGGCTGTTGCCGCCGGGGTGAGGAAGCCGTTGGACGGGCTCAAGGTGGCCTGTTACTATGGCTGCCTGTTGGTCAGACCCCCTGAGACGAGGGAATTTGAGCCGCCGGAAAATCCGACTTCTTTGGACCGTCTGGTAACCGCTCTGGCTGCCAAAGCGGTGAACTGGTCTTTCAAGACCGAATGCTGCGGCGCCAGCCTTTCCCTGACCAGGAGCGACATCGTCCGCAGCCTGGCGGACAGGATTCTGGGCGCGGCGTTGGAAGCCGGCGCGAACGTTGTGGTTACTGCCTGCCCTCTTTGCATGAGTAATCTGGAGATGAGGCGCAGCCGGGATTTTACCAACCTGCCGGTGCTGTATTTCACGGAGTTAATCGGGCTGGCCTGCGGGCTGCCTCGGGCCGGGGCATGGCTGGACCAGCATCTCTGTAACCCTGCGTCTGGTTGGAGACAACTTTTTCAAGTTTGAGAGGTGTTGGCACGTCCCTCCCTATTTTGTGCCAAATGTGATATGATTCCGGGTAACAGGGGGATGAATATGAAAAAGTTGCTTGCCAGTATGAAAAACTGGGGTTATTTATTCATTATGCGCCCTTTAAATTAATAAATGAAAATTGGGAGCATTTTACTGTATAATATTGGTGTATAGTTGTATAAACCTGTGCGCCATTTTATTTTTCACTTGCGGTAGGCAAACCAATTTACAATAAGGAGAACTGATGTAAATGCCTGAATTACTGGAATATCATTTATTCGAACAGATGAAGAGGGAATTTAAGGGCAAATAAAGCCTTGCTCTACAGGAGTATTATGTAAAACCTGAGGGAGGCGGTTGGCGCAACCATTCAGAAAATCAAAACCGGCAGTACGGCTTCATATATATGTCCAGACTGCCAGGGAGAGGAAGACGGACTCTCTATTTGGGGCTCATTAGCATTTGCCCCAGCTTTAATATCAGCCACCTGGGTGTAAATCTAAGGGAAAACACCATTAATTTGTTGTATAATCCTGCTACCACAAACCGTTTTCCATTCATTAACGCGCAATAACCGATTTTGGCGACACTTTCGGCATCCATAACCATGGATTTGAATAATCTTACATTTTCAATCCGGGCTTTCTTGGCAAATTCCGTTCTGGTCGCCCCCGGGCATAAAGTTGTAACGGTAACACCTGTACCCTCCAGGTCTTTGGCGATCCCCTCGGAAAAATTCAAAACATATGCCTTGGTGGCGCAGTAGATTGCATTAAGCGGAGCCGGCGCAAAAGAACCTGTGGAACCCAAATTCAATATTTTTCCGTTCCTTTTTTTCAACATTTCGGTAACGGCCAGTTTAGTAAGCTGGGTAAGCGAAACAAGATTTACCTGTAAAAGCTGGAGTTCCTCTTCAAGGTCTGTTTTATGAAACTCGCCGTAAACTTGAGTTCCGGCATTATTGACCAGAATGTCAATGTGTATTGATTTTTTTTTCAGTTCGTCAAAAATTTCATTGGGAGATGCAGGTGAAGACAGATCTTTTTCAATGACAGTCGCTGTGATTGAATACTTTTCGCATAATTCAGAGGCGAGCTTTTCTAGCTGTGGTTTTCTTCTGGCCACCAATACAAGATTGTAACCGTCTTTGGCAAACAATTTTGCCAGTTCCCATCCAATTCCACTTGAAGCCCCGGTAATTAATGCCGTTTTTTTCATCTTTTTTTCCTTTCCCTGTATTGTTATTCCCAGATGTGCTTCTCATAATTAACTTATAGCTCATTTAATCCTTTTAAACCAATGATAATTCATGAAAAGATATTGACTTTTTGCGCAAACGGCAATAGCCTGATGCTGAATAATTTTTATATGGTTGGATGGGTGGTTTGGGAATGAAAGGTGTATTAACCATGTCGGTGGCCAAAATATCAGCTTTTCTGAATGTTTTTGAAGCTTATGGATTAAATAAAACGAAAGTAATACAGACTGCGGGCATAAACCCTTCGGTGCTTGATTCACCCGATAACAGATTATCTGTGGACCAAGTTCATATTGTTATACAACAGGCTGTTGCATTAACCGCCAACCCCAATATCGGCCTGCTCCAGGGAGATAATTTGATAAAAGGCTTTTCAAGTATTTTAGGATACATACTAATGAACTGTAGCTCCTTGGGAGAAGCATTTGAAAAATATTGTACTTATGAGAAGATTGTTGATGAGACCAGTATTTCTTTCCTTCATCTGGAAGGTCCTTCTGCTATAGTCAGTATCAAACCAGTGAACTATTCCCTGGTAAGCAGTAGGCAGTTGTGGGATTTCAGACTTTCAGGAATGTTTGCTTATACCAGGCTTTTGACCGGAAAAAGGATTGATTTGGATGAGGTTCGCTTCATACATGATGCTCCGGAGGATGTCTCGGAGTACCGGCGAATTTTTGCGTGTCCTGTGATTTTTGGTTGCCCGGAGAATGCTCTTGTATTCAACCGTAGTTTATTGGAGTTGCCGATTATCGAGCCCAATAGGGATCTATTGTTGGTTTTTGAAGAAGTCGCCCGGAAAGAACTGGAAAAATTTGAGAAAAGAGAATCGTTCATTAAAAAGGTAGTCTGTATCATTTTGGAGGAAATGCAGGGCAATATCCCGTCCATTGAAATAGTCGCCAATAAACTGGC
>CBEULQ010000012.1:0-15709 GCA_965543975.1 uncultured Desulfocucumis sp.
GGCAGATGCTGTTAAATTAACCTTTAATTACATGGCTTTTCTATTGAACCTCACTAACGTTGTTTTCTGGCAGATTACGGCCACACGTTTTCTTGAAAAAGGTGACCTCTTCAAGCCGGTAACCTACATAATCGGTGGGATTGCAGACATCACAGTTACCGCTGTTTTAGGGGTTATTTTTATATACTTTATTTATTTTATCGGAAAAGACAACTTATGGTTTAAAGGTATGGGCTTTGGGTTAGTTGTATGGGTTGGTCTCTTCGGTACATTGTTGGGCGAATCGGTACGAGCCAAATTACCGCAAACACCGTCTGGTATTCTGGTTACAATTGCAGCGCATTTCTTTTTTGGCTTAGGTTTAGCATTTTTTACCCGGTTGTTTTATCGGGTTGGGAATGAGAAGTCGAGTAAAGAAGGAAAGGCAATCTATCGTTTTGTCCCGTTACCGGTAAAAAAGATTATACACCATGAATTAGAAAAAAATAATAATTCATATAAAAAGGTTAAGCTTAAAAAACCTACTAAGCTTTAACCTTTTCAACAACTTCCGTAATAACTTATATCTGCTCAACTATATATAGAAAACGGTGGTATTCACCCAGATTATCCATACATTCTTCCATCCTGTTGTTATATAAAAACATATTGTCCTCTTCCTCAAACCTGTTCCTTAATTGTAATAAGACATGCTTCTTTAATTCCCAATGCTCTTTATTTTCCCTGGTAAAATCAATAGTCCGATATTTTAAATTCAACTTATCCAATACTGTTCCAAGGCCCGAACAATTTACAGGATCAGAACCGGGAGCATCTCCAACATCAGGATCAACATGATAGAATATATACATTGAACCTTTAGGTTTTAAAACTTTGACAATATTCCTTATAGTGTTCTCTAAATCTTTAACGTAGTATAGTGTATCAATTGATATTACCGTATCAAAGGAGTTTTCCGGAAAATTTAAATTCTCCATATCCACTGTTTCAAAAACAATCCTATCCCTTTTATCTTTCGTCCTCTCACTGGCATGTTCAATTGCTTCCGCTGATATATCTATTCCAGTTATTTGGCATTGTGACATATCGGATATATATTCGGTTATTAGGCCGGTACCGCTCCCCAATTCCAGTACATGATAATCTTTATTCAACTTTGCTACTTCAATAAGTTTGTCCAGTTGATTCATGTCCAGCATGCCTTGCTGGCAGAAATCACGGCCGTAAACCAGCCTGCATAATTCAGAATGTGCTTTGCTCTTCACCGCTCTTTTATAGAATTCATCGTAAAAATTTAGAATCTTATTATTATGTACATGGTCGAGAAATTCATAAAAATTTATTTCCGAGTAGAAATCATTTCTCATAGATAATCCCCCGTTTTGTCACTTTAATTAAACGCTGTTAATGGCAATGCGGGTTAACCCTGGCCCGTAAATATCCTGTTCAGCAATTTGACCTGGAAACCCGGTTCTCCCTGGTAAACTACGTTCAGGCAACCGTAATCCTGGCCTATTCTGAACACATTTGTCAGGGGCATGCCCAGCAGGTGGCACAGTATACTCCTGTTAACCCCGGCGTGCCCAACAATTAAAATATTGCCCCGGGTTTTAGCGGCAATATTATTAAAAGCCTCCACCGCCCTGGTACTGCAGTCGGCAAAACTTTCCCCGCCCGGAGGGTGGTAGTTGGCAATGTCTTGCCCTCGTTTTTTAAATTCCAATGGATATTTACGCTTTATTTCCTCAAAAGACAGGCCATCCCATTGGCCCAGGCTGATTTCTCGCAGCTCCGGTACCGCCAGGGGATTGATTTTGTGCTTTTCGCCGATGATTTTACCGGTCTGCAGGGAACGTATCAAATCGCTGCAGAAAATTCCGGTCAGACGGGCGCGGCTAAGCTCCAGAGCCAGTCTGCCGGCCTGATTAATTCCCTCTTCGGTCAGCGGCAGGTCAACTTGGCCGACAAAACGTTTGCCGCCCCCTGTCTGTATTTCGCCGTGTCTAACAAGATAAATAAGTCTGTTCATTATACTTACTGTCCTTCTGTCAATTTCCGGGGGCCATTAAAAAACAGCGCCTGTATTTGGGTAGTGAGAGGTGAGATGTAAGAGGTGAGTTTCTTGCAGGAATTTGCTTTTGCAAATTCCTTCTATTCCCACTTCTCACTTCTCACTTCACTATCCAGGGGCATGCCCAGCACTGCTTCAATGCAGGCCTTTATTTTCCCTGCATCCTTAAGCCTTTTTTCAGCTGCCTTCAAAGCAGCCGGTTCTCCGGCCAGCCTGTCCAGGTTTTGGGAAAATCTCTTCTCCAAGGGAACAACATCTTCCCCCATAACCATTTTGTCCGCCAGATAAACTATTTCAGCCTCACCGGGGATTTCTCCTTCTGATGGGGTTATATCCATGTGAGAAGCCACAATCTCCGCTACCCGGGGAAAACCCAGTTCCCTCAGAATATCCGCTCCCACCGTGGCGTGGTTGGGCAGATTCCTGGCCAGGTCGTGCAGTAGAGCGGAAGCCGCCACAAGGGGGGTGTTAATACTACAACCGGCATCGTTTAACAGCGAGGCCATTTTTTCCGCCAAAGCGGCCACCGCCCTGCAGTGGGTTGCAACGCTTACGGAAACTTCATATTTTTTTAAAATGGCGGAGCATTCCCTTAATGTGGGAATATCTCTTTTATTATAATACTCCAGCAGAACCTGATAATCCTCCGGGGTGTCCATGTCCATGAGTATGCCCTGGTCGGCCACCTCAACATCAACAGCCTCCGGCTCGCGCTCTTCTAACAATACACGCAGGCCCCCCCGGCGGCTCCAGGTCAGTATAGCTTCCGAAAACCTTGCGGAAATCAGTGGAGGATGTCCCCTTTCCCCTTCAAAACAGGGATAGACTATGCCTGCCCCGGTTTCCCGGTATGCCCGGACTAATTCTTTAATGGTACGTCGTTTAATTAACGGATTGTCCACCGGCAGCAGAAAAAAAGCCTCCACCTCCGGCCCAAGGCTTGTTACGCCGGCCTTTACCGAGGAGTACATGCCCTGGGAATAATTTTCATTAAAGACTGTTCTTATCCCGGAATCGCCTATAATTGCGGCCAACTGTTCTGCCCGGTGTCCCAACACCACTGTTACATTTTCAATACCCGCCCCGAGAAAAGTATCCATAGCCGTTTCAATAACCGTTCTTTCGCCCAGAGTCAGCAAAGGTTTAAAATTCCCCATCCTGGACGAGTAGCCGGCAGCCAGCACCAGAGCGGCTATTGTTTTTACTTTCATCACCGGCCCAGTTCCGCCCGGGCTTTAATCAGTTCCGCCATCACACTGACGGCTATCTCCTCAGGGGTTTCCGCCTCTATTTCCAGTCCGATGGGGCAGTATACCCGGGCAAAATCATCTTCGGCAAAACCCTCTGCTGAAAGAGCCCTGTAAATGGCGTCTCTCTTCCTGCGGCTGCCGATCATGCCTATATACCCGGCGTTGGTTTTAAGTGCCAGCCCCAGTACCGTTTTGTCGTGCGCATGCCCCCTGGTAACTATAACCAGGTAGCTGTCCCGGTCGATGTCCAATCCTTCCAGGGCACGTTCAAATGTATCCAACACTATCACACCATCGGCGGTGGGGAACCGTTCATGGTTGGCGAATTCCTTGCGGTCGTCCAGCACCACTGTTCTGAAATCGACCAGGGTAGCCAGGGGCGCTATTTTCTGGGAAACATGGCCGGCGCCGAATAAATAAACAGTGCCCAGATCACACGCGGGTTCCACCAGAAAACGCCTTCCTCCCGCAATAATCACCTCGGGGTACCTGCCGCCGGACTTGGCAACCAACTCCGGCAATTCCCCGGGGCAATCCCCGGATAGAGCAACGTCACCCTTTACCAGGCACGGCTTTCCGTGAGCTGCGTCCTCTTCGGTGGCGGGTATGGAGGTGACCAGCACCGCCCTTTCCCTGTTATCCACAGCCAGGGCCATAGTGTTGTAAGCATCCACCGTGGAGGCATCGGAGGCATCCACGTAATCCACCAGCACCTCCAGCCGGCCGCCGCAAATCATATCCATTTGCCCGGCGTCCTTACCGGTGAGGTTAAAAACCTTGGTAACAGCCCTGCGGCTCTGTAAAACACCGGAGGCAAAACGTATCACCTGGGCCTCTAAAAGCCCTCCGCCAATTGTTCCCATTATTGAGCCGTCAGACCTTACAATCATTTTGGTTCCTGCGGTCCGGGGCGAAGAGCCGGACTGGGACAATATGGTGGCCAGGGAAAAGCTTTCCCCACCATTCAAGAGGCCGCATATATCTTTTATAATTGCTTTCATTAATCTACCCCCGTATTTCTCAGGTCTTTTATTGTCCTCTTGGCTGTGCCGGTATTAACCCTTTCGCTTCCCTGTTGAAGTGATACCGCCACTTTCAGGGCACCCTTTGAAACAACCTCTTTAACAGCAGGCAGGGATTCCACCGCCGACCGCACCCGGCCGGCTATATCAGGGCCGGCCCAATCCGTCGCTTTTATTTCCATACGCAGGCAGTCAGTTTCATTCTCCCTGGCAACCGCAGCAGTAAAATTCAGCACGCCGTCCAGAGGAAAAATAGCCTCGTCCAGGTCTGAAATAGTTATAAAGGTATCTTCGGCCAGGCGGACTTTACCGTTAAGCCGCCCCCTGACCCTTTCCATTCTCCGCATAACCGTTCCGCAGGGGCATGGTTCCACGATAAATCTGGACATGTCGCCGGTGCGGTAACGTATCAGGGGCATGCCTTTTCTGGTCAGAGTGGTAAAAACAATTTCCCCGTAATGACCCTCCGGCACAGGGTTTCCGCTTACCGGGTCGATGATCTCAAAATACAAATCCCCCTCCCTCAGATGATAACCGGCCAGTGCCCGGCACTCCATGGCGGCGCCCAATCCCATCTCGGACGTACCGTATAGATTGAATACGACACAGCCCCAGGCCTGCTGGAGAATATTCACAATGGAAGCGGGAGCACTGTCGGTAACCAGCACCAGATTCTTTAATCTTATCGGAATGGGTCTTCCTCCGGCATCCCGGTGTCTGGCCAGGGAGAGCACCTGGGTGGGAATTCCCACCAGGGAATCAACCTGTTCCCTCTGCATCACTTTCAGGGTTTCTCCCGGGTCCGCCACAGGCCCGTGAGGTACAGGGACGGCCGCCGGCGGCCTTTCAACACCAATCCGTATTAAATCCCCCACACTCCCCGGCAGTTGCCCCGGCAATAATATGAGAAACCTGTCCCCCGGGTCTAGTATGTTAAGCCCACAGTAATGAAAAAAATCAATAATGTGTTCCTGCTCTTCCCGGGTGAAAAACACCCTTTTGGGCTCGCCGGTGGTTCCGGAACTCTGCAGCGTTACCACCCGGCTTATTTCATCCTGGGAAACGCAGAGAAACTGCAGTGGGTTTTCCTTTATGTCTTCGGCGGTGGTAAAGGACAGCCGGGCTAAATCCTTCAGGCAATGAATATCCCCACCGGAAACTCTCGCCAGCCGCCGGCGGTAAAAAGGGCTTTTACTTACCGCCAGGTTAACGGTTTCCCTTATTTTATCAAGCTGATACTCCCTCATCATTTCAGGAGTCAGGCATTTCCCGTCAATGGCACCGCCGGTTATTTTTTTTAACATCCAACGTTCCAGGGGCGTTTTTTCTAGTTGCATTTTTTAATTGCTCCCTATCTTATCCTATCTTGAAAAAGCCTTGATATAAAGTACCTTTTACCGTTCGATGATAAATTAAAGGCAAGGCCTTAACTTATGGATGTGGCAGGAGAAACGTCCCCTTGCCACCCCCCACCCCCTTGCCGCATTAGCTCCCATTGCTCCTATAGAGGGACTTGCCTTCGGCGGAGGTCAGGTTGTAGGCGCAAAATGGGATAAGCCTGCTGTCCCTGGACATTACGTGAATACAGCAGTCTTTCAGCCGCTCCAGGTCCAGGTTCCAGGCGTCCTGGAAAGCCATCCCGGATACAGTGAAGGTTTGTGTACGGAAATGCTCCAGAAATTCATCGAAGGGGTCCTTGCAGTTACACTCCTCCATTGCCGATGCATCTTCCACCCAGGGGGAGGACCAGAACCTGGACACAAAGCTGCGGGCCTTGCCGGCCCCCTCCTCCGCCTTTTCAGGTAGAGGACAGCATTTTCCGGGATTGTCACCGCCCCAAGGTCTCAGTTTTCCCCCGGGCATGAGTATAAAATTTCCGTGGAAGGAGCAGAGGGCATTTTCACAGCCGGGAGGTCTGAAGGTGCCGGCATCGATTAATCCGCCGGTTTGCATTTCAATCTCCCGGATTACCTCCGGTATGGTAATCCGGTCTTTATCCAACGGAATGCCGGGATACCTCCCGAAATAGCTTACCGGCTGAAAATGCACTCCCCGCACCGCAGGCGCATATTCCAGGGCAAATTTAATTATCGCCCCTATATTGTCGGTGTTTACCCCCGGCACCAGGGTGGGCACCAGCACCACCCCGATATTATAGGCGGCGCAATGCTCGATGGCCGCTATCTTTTCCCCCAGTATCCAGCGGCCCCGCAATTCAAGGTAAATGTCTTCCCTGGTGCCGTCAAACTGCAGGAATACGGATTTTAATCCGGCGTCTTTCAGTTCTTTTACATATCCGGGTTCAGCAGCCAGGCGCAGGCCGTTGGTGTTGATCTGGATAAAATTGAAGCCCAGCCGGCTGCCCAGGGCGACAATCCCGGGCAGGTCGTCCCGCATGGTGGGCTCCCCGCCGGAAAGCTGGATATTGTAAGGGCCTCCAGCGTCTAGTATTCTACGGTACCAGTCTTCAATTTCCTTCATATCCGGGTCCGCCGGACCGTCCCCGGCATCGGCAAAGCAAACGGGACATCCCAGATTGCACCTGCCGGTGACCTCCAGTATGGCGGTGCAAGTATGCTGGCGGTGCTCCGGACACAAGCCGCAGTCATGAGGGCATCCCCGTTTCTCATCGGTAAAACAGACCGGCGGACGGGAAGGTATTTTGGGTCTGGACCAGGACTTATAATACGGCTGCCCCCTCCATAGCACGGAGCTGAAATCTCCATGCTCCGGGCATTTTTTTTCCAGGTAGATATCCCCGCCCCGGGCCACCCTGGCGGCGGGAATACTGGTCAAACAAACAGGGCAGACGCTTCTGGTTTCGGATATTATTTTTGCTCCACTATTCTTCATCCTTAACACCCGCGAAATTGATTCCGTTATCCGCCAGTATCTCCTTTACCTTGGCATAAGTGGAGGATACGATATTGCCGCATTTGGCGGTTATTGCCCTGTGTTTTAAATCCTCACCCAGAATGTCCTCACAGTTGATACCCCCGTAGTTGGAGCCTATTTCGTCCGAGAACCATTCCACCAATTCGTCAACCATCAATATATAGCGTTCATGCTCAACTTCCTCCGGGGCCCCCTTGCCGGCGTAAAGGCCCAGCAGGCAGGCCCCGCCGCTCAGAGCGCCGCAGGTTTTGCCGCTGAAGCCGAGGCCCCCGGCCAGGCCGCTCATGGCCCTGATTAAATCGGGATTGTCTTTGCCCTGGGCTTCCAAACCCAGTTTCAGCAAAATCTGGCTGCAGGAAAAACCCTGCTGGGCCAGTTGAAACATACGAAAAAATTCTTCGGACATGACCATGTCCCTCCTCCGCCGGTTAACTGCATTAAAGTTTCTTTGCCGTCAATAAAAAATAACCCGGCTTAGATTTGGCAATAGTGTCTTTGACACCACCGTTATCACAATCCACAGAGGTCAGGGGACACACCTCCTCCGGAGGAATGTCCCCAACGGATGTCAGGGGATACACCTGCTTCGGAGGAATGTCCCCACTGGAAAACATTTTGCACCAGAAGGAATCCATGGAGCCATGTGACCAAATCAGCCTGGCCGTCAACTCTTTGAGTAAATTTGTATGGTCTTCCCACAATATGATATCAAAGCCGTGAAGAACCAATTTTTGTACAAGCTCTTCCCTGGGCAGGGCGCCTGTGACGCAGCTTGCCAGGGGCAGGGCGCGCAGCTCTTTGAGAAAACCGGGATTGCGGACATATACGTCGGTAATCACCAGCCAGCCGCCGCTTTTTAATACCCTGTGTATTTCGGATAGTGCCCGGTCGATGTCGGGCATTAAAGAAAGGCAGCACTCCGCGAAAATCCCGTCCATTGCAGAGTCGGCAAAAGGAATGCTTTCGCCGCCGGCGTGTATAAGCGGCAGCCCGGGATTTCGCCGCCGACCGGCTTCCAGAAGCGCCTCAGAGGGATCAATACCCACAGCGTCAAGGCCGTTTTTTATAAGAAACTCAACCGTGGCGCCGGTACCGCAACCCACATCCAGCACATTTGTTCCAGGTTTGAAAGCGCAATAACTGAGCGCACGCTCAGTTAAGTAAATACCGCCGGGCCTGATGGTGTCTCCGGTAGCATCCCTGACCGGACCACTTTCGTAGACCAGGCATCGATCCGGAGAAGTCATATTTTCCTCTCCCGTCTATTTATCTTCCAATGTTTTTTCCACTTCCAGCATCTTGCCCAGCGCCAGTTCTTCCGTAATCAATACAAGCCCGCACTTTTTGCATTTTAATAGTTCTACCGGAAAGCTGCTGCCCATATAGGAAACCTCAACTTTGCCCGGCTCCATTGGAATGCCGCATTTAAGACATTCGAAGACACCTTCTGCTTTCATATCTTTGCTGTCCACATTTTCACCCCTATTTGGGGACATTCCTCTGAAAGAGGTGTGTCCCCTTTCATTAGCTATTGCCTTCTACCACCATCCGGTGCGAGTAGGCATTGTGGATAACAAAACCGTCATCTTGCTGAGTGTACTCCACCCAGTAAGTAACACTTACGGGCTTGTGACAGGCCACAATATGGCCTTTATTGCGGTTAAATAATTTATTGCCTGTACTCTCGGCATATTCAATCACTTTCTGAACATCTTTCTTCAGGATCAGGCGCTCTTCCATGACCCCCTGCACTTCGGCGGGGATACTCAATTTAATTGTTTCATAAGATCTTTTTTCTTCCGTCACCTTATCTCCCCAAACCTCTTTGAGCATTTTATTTTTTAGCCTGACCCTGTTTTCACGCCTTTGGGAGTATCCAGGCCCTTTTTTCGCCGGTGATGCGTCGTCTGCTTTGCCGTAAATCAAATCCAGCAGATGATAAGTCTTTTTGCCCTTGGCGGCAAAATTGTCCCGGCACATGGCGCAGTACGCGACATAGTCGGCAGGGCTTTCATCGATGCGCCGCCTGATCACGTCATCCGCCAGTTTCCGGTTGGCAAACAGCATCAACCCACCGTACCCGCAACACTCAGTTGTTTCGCGGCTGGTCGGCAATTCTTCAATTCCGAAACCGAGCTTTTGCAATATACTCCGGACACTTTCGTGGATATGTTGCTCATGTCTGGTGGTGCAGGCATCCTGTACGGCCACCGAAGCGGGCTTTTGCGGCGCTGCGATCTCAGGCAGCCCAAACTGGTCATATATTTCCCAAAGAGATACAATCTCAATCTCAGGAAGATACTTCTTAAACATCTGGTAGCAGGTCGAACAGGCCAGGATCAGACGTGGTCTGCCCATTTCCTGCAACTGCTCCTTAATTTCACTCAAACCCGCCTGAAACAGTTCAGAACGCCCGGACCATTCCGCCGGGGCGCCGCAGCAACGCAACATCAGGCCGACCCCTCCGGCAACCTTCTCCGTTAAATAAGCATAAGCCCTCTCCACATGGTCAGGAGCAGAAGCGCTTAACTGGCATCCCGGAAAAAATACGTTGCTGCTGGACCCGTGCCCTGGCTGGTGGCGGGTCAGAACGCACTGCTCGCCATTGCTGAAATCCATGTCCCGGATTGGAAAATCATGAGCGGAAGGCGGCATCTTCCCTTTTTTGAACATCTCTCCCCGGGCCTCCCGGCATAGATCTCCCATGTGGAAACCTTCCGGGCAAACCTCCCGGCAGAGGCCGCACAGACTGCAGGAGTTGATCAAGGGGTTGGCTTCGTGCAGTCCCAGTACCATTTTCAGATTATGGCTAATCTGGCGAACATATTTTTTAGGATAACCTTTAAATTGAGCCAGGTATTGACATGCCTTTACACATTCCAGACACTGGCACTGGAGGCAGCGCCCGGCTTCCAGTGCGGCTTCCTCCCGGGTGTAACCCTGTACAGGGGCGTCCGGCACAACGGCAGGGAGCGGCTCAATCCCCTTAGTGCTTGTAAAAAGACGGGTCTGGTAAGGCCCTTCATTTTCCCGGACAGCGGTAAGGGAAACATTCTGAAGATAACGGTCAATGGATATGGCGGCCCGCCTGCCGTCGGAAAGGGAGCCTATGGGTGAATACCCCTCACTGCGCATGCTGCCCCCGGCAAAAACTCCATCCAGGCTGGTGGCAAAGGTAACCGGGTTAATTTCGGGCCGTCCTTCCTGATCAATCTTCAGTCCGAAAGCGTCCCTGGTTTTCTTCCCTGTGCCCAGGTAAACCGCATCAAATTCGGAGCACAATTCCGGAAAGGAAATATCTTGCCCCACGATCGTATTGACTCGAATCTCTACACCCAGGGCATCAAGCACGGCTGTTTCTTCCGTGATTACCTGACGCGGTAAAACACCTTCCGGTATTTCCCACAGTCTGCCTCCCAGGCGGTCTTCAGCCTCGATAACAACCACCGGGTAACCTTTCCCGGCCAGCTCAAAGGCTGCTGCCAGGCTGCTCAGCCCTCCTCCAACCACGGCCACACGCTTGTCTTTTTTAGAGGATATGTTAATTTTGGCAGGTGGAGGGGGATTCATTTGAACACAGGCCTTCTCCAGTGCGGCTATGGAAATGGCGTCTCCCGCCTCACCCCGCTTGCAGGCAGTCTGGCAGGGATGGTCACAGATGCGTCCGATGATCCCGGGAAATGGAACGGCTTTTCTAAAAATTTGTAATGCTTTGTCAAATTTTCCTGTTTTCATTTCCGCCACGAAACTTCTTGCATCCACATGAACGGGACAGGCTGTCATGCAAGCCGGGGGGTGCTCCTGGGTGCATTTTGCTTCAAATTCAACTATTCGTTTTTGGTCCATTTTATCCCACCATTCCGCGTTGAGCTTGGAAGTTTAAATTGTGGCAGAGCGAAGTTAATACAAAACAAAGCAACCTAAAACGAACATTTTGGTGGTTGGCGGTTAGTGGTTGTGGTTGGTATAGAAGGAATTCGTAAAAAGTTAATTCCAACATACAATCCAACCACCAGCCACCAACGACTTACTACCAAATCGTTCGTTTTAGGTAAACCGGCACGTCAGCAATATTTTAATTCAATAACTTTTCTCTGTCTAAAATTCAGGGTTTTTAACCGGCCGTTTGACGTACGGGTATGCTTCCCCTTTCAGTCCTGCCAAAACCTTATCCGGAGTGGCCGGAAGCTGGAGAACGCGCACGCCGCAGGCGTTGTAAATGGCGTTGTTGATAGCAACATGCGGTGAGGTCAGCGGCAGTTCTCCAACGCCGGAAGCGCCGTGCGGTCCTATTTTACGAGTTTTGTTCACGTAGATGATTTCCAGGTCGTCCGGAATGTCCTTGGCGTACGGGATGCCGCAGGCAGCCATACTTGTGTGCTTCTTCAGGTCTTCGAAGTTTTCGGTCAGCGCCAGGCCGATACCCTGGGCCATACCGCCGTATATTTGCCCGTCGAGAACGGTCTGGTTAACAACTTCGCCGACGTCGGCGGCCAGGGTCATGCCAACTACCTGAGCCTTGCCGGTCTTGGTGTCCACTTCCACTTCAGCCAGGAATACGCCATACATGTAAGTGGCAAAGGGTTTGCCCTGGCCTTTATCGTCGCAGGCGGCACAGTTATCAGCAGCTGTGCTCCACTTTCCTTCATATTTAAGCGGGATACCCTTGGCCACTGCCTCGTCGTAGGTCATGTAGGTGCCGTCGGCTTTCTTCAGGGCGTTCACCAGTTGTTCGCAGCCGTTAATGGCGGCGTTGCCGATGACCAGTTGGGAGCGGCTGCCGCCGGCCGGGCCGCCGGCCGGGGCCAGGTTCATGTCGTTCATAACCAGCTTGATTTGCTCAGGCTTGACACCCATCGGCCTTAAGGCTTCATGGGAGGTAGCCAGCAGGCCCATGTCAGCGCCCTGGCCGTGGTCCTGCCAGTTGGTGCTTACCTGGATCCTGCCGTCTGCCAGCAGTTCCACCCATACTTCCGCGCCGTCCACGCCGTCCAGGCCGCAGCCGTAAACACCGACGGACACGCCCACGCCGCGCTTCTTATCGGGGGTGGAGAGTTTTTTGGCTTTCTCCAGGGCAGCCTGATACTTGGGCCGGATCGCTTCGATTAACTCGGTCATGGAATATACTTCGGGCTCATGGCCGGAGGGGTTGGTGTCGCCGGGGCGGTATGCGTTAATATAACGCAGCTCCAGCGGATCCATACCCAATTTCTCGGCCAGGACGTCCATTAGAGTCTCGGAGGCAAAGAAGCTCTGGGGCGAGCCGTAAGCACGGAAGGCGGAACCCCAGCCGTGGTTGGTGCAGACTGTATAGCCGGCGCCCTTGATATTGGGAATGCCGTAACCGGCGCCGATGAACTGGGCGCCCCGCACGGTGAGGAGGTCGCCAAACTCGGAGTACGGGCCGTGGTCCACTGCCCAGTTGCTTTCCATGGCAATGATCTTGCCGTCCTTATTAGCGCCGTACTTCAGGTCGATAAAGAAAGGCGAACGCTTGCCGGTATAGGTAATTTGCTGGTAGTAGTTGAAGTTCAGGAAAACGGGCTTGCCTGTGGCCATGGTCGCGGCGCCCACCAGCGCTTCAGTGGTGGGGCTGAATTTGTAGCCGAAAGTGCCGCCCACACCGGGGAACTGGGACAGGAACAGATTTTTACCAGGCTCGAGTCCAAGTCCTTCGGCAATCATGAAAGCGTGCAGGTCCAGACCGATACTCTTGGACATAATCTGCAGGTTGCCATTATCGTCATAGTAAGCTGCGGCCACGTCCGGCTCGATGGGCAGGTGGGGCTGGCGGCCGACGAAAAGGTCTTCCATGGACACTACAACTTCTGCTTTTTCCATAATCGGAGCGGTATCATCGCCCTTTACGATGGGTTGCTTGTAGTATACGTTGGGGGTGCCGGGGTGAATCTCAATGGCGTCGGACTCCATGGCAGCGGGTGCGCCCATGTAAGCCGGCAGCACTTCCAGTTCCACCTTGACTTTTTCCACAGCGGCCTGGGCGTGCGCTTCGGTGTCGGCGCAGACGATGGCAATGGCGTCACCAAACTGGAAAACCTTTTCATCGCAAAGAATGGGACGGTCAAAGCTGTCCCCCTTGTTGCTCGGGAAGTTGCAGCCGTTGATGCGGTTTTTGCCCTTAATGTCTTTATGGGTGACAACCTTGTATACACCGGGCATTTTTTCAGCTTCGGAGGTGTCGATGGACAGAATATTAGCGTGAGAAACCTGGGCCTGGACCAGCTTTAGCTGCAGGGTGCCGGCAGGCATCTTGAGGCCGAGGTCGGAGCCGTAATCAATGCTGCCGGTGACCTTGCCCACAGCCGAAGGACGCGGATAGTCGGTGCCCAGTATCTTGCCGTCGGCCGGCATTTGGAAGCTCAGTTCCGCTGCGTCGATTTCACCGCGCATCAGTTTGGCGGCAGCCATCACAGCGTCCACCAGGGGCTTATACCCCGTGCAGCGGCAAACGTTTTTGTGCTTCTGGAACCAGTCGCGCACTTCTTCCCTGGTAGGATTGGGGTTTTCGTCCAGGAGACCCTTGGCGGAAACGATAAAACCGGGGGCGCAGAAACCGCACTGGGCGCCGCCGAATTTGGTCCAGGCCAGTTGCAGGGCGTGCAGGTTGGTGGGGGTGCCGATACCCTCAATGGTGGTAATGATGGCATCATCGGGAACTTTCTTCATCTTGGTGGCGCAGGCAAAGATAACCTTGCCGTTCATAATCACCGAGCAGGCGCCGCACTGGGCCTTGCCGCAACCGACTTTGGTGCCGGTCAGGTGCAGTTGTCCGCGGATAACATCCACCAGAGTGGCTTCCGGGTCAACAACCAGTTTCATGTTCGCACCGTTAATATTAACGCTCTTTTTTAGCATTCTTGCAACTCCTTTTAATTAGTGTTTTGTTGGTAAATTTTGATTAATTTCCTTTACCAAATCCGCAGTCCGGGTATCTGCATTCCTTGCAATTGACGCATAAACCGCCGTGAGCCAGCCGGGCAATATCCCTGCGGGTAATTTCTTCCCCTGCCAGTACCCGGGGCGCTATCAGGTCGAATATGCTGCTCCTGGAATACATTACGCAGCCGGGCAGTCCCATAACCGGGATATCTCCGATATAGGCCATCATAAACATCGCGCCGGGCAGTGTGGGAGCACCGTAGGTTACTATGCGCCCGCCCGCGGCCCTGATACCCGCCGGAGTAACATCGTCGGGGTCCACCGACATGCCCCCGGTGACTACGATCATCTCAGCCCCCTCTCCTAATAATGTGTTAATAGCCTCGACTATCATATCTATACTGTCGGAAACCAGTATCTGTCTGAGTACGCTGCTTCCCCAGCCCTTAAGCTTCCGTGAAACCACCGGGCCGAACTTGTCCTTTATCCGGCCGTGGTAAACCTCGCTGCCCGTGGTGACCACACCAACTTTATGAGGCTTAAGAGGTTTGACTTCCACCAGCGGGTAGTTCGCCCCGCATATTTTTTCAACTCTTTCAATGCTTTTTTGGTCGATCACCAGCGGTATAATCCTTGTGCCGGCCACAATTTTATCCTCAGCCACTATCTGACCGGTGTGCAGGGTGGCAAACATTATCTGATCCATCTCCGCAATCCGGTATAGTGCGTCGGTGTTGATTTTCAGCAGCCCAGCCCGGGTGGCTACCAGACTCACTTTACCCTCCTTGGGTTCGGTCAGTTTGATGCCGGCACCGGCCGCAGCCCGGGCCATTCTGATGGCCGCGTCATTTTCATGCACCAGACCTTCCTTCATATCCCAGACATACAGATTTTCCTTGCCGATGTTAAGCAGTTTGGGGATGTCCTCAAACTGGACAATATGCCCCTTTTTAAACGCCCTGCCTTTGAATTCTCCGGGTATAATCTGGGTAATGTCATGACAGAGAACCATTCCCACAGCCTCTTGAACCGGCACAACCTTCATGAGCACATCACCTTTCCATAGATTAGGGACATTCCTTCGGACGCCTTATAGCACACTAAAAAAACGGAGTGCCGCAAGAAAACAGCACTCCGTTTAACTACAAAGTCAACAGTGTGCTCCTTTCCGCAATGGGAGGCCTGCCGGTTTCCCGGCAAACCCTTTCGGCCAAACGGCCATAGTATCCCTTAGGCTGTTTGGCTCGGAGCATATTCTATTGAAAAAAAACCAAAACATGAATTTATTGAACTTTACAAAAATAAAAACCGGTGTGCGGAAAAGAAACAGCACACCGGCATTAATAGCCGTATGAGTAGCAGTTCTCCTTTCCACAATGGGAGGCTTAGCGGTTTCCCAATAAACCCTGTCGGCTGAACGGCCATAGCTTCCCTTAGGCCGTTTAGCTCGGAGCTATTATGATTTACTAAACATTATGTTAATTGAAATTACGTTATGTTGCAATAAGCATACCAGGCCATTAAGGGTTATTTTTAGGTATATCCAATAAAACATGAGAAACCCCATTGTT
>CBEULQ010000013.1:0-15473 GCA_965543975.1 uncultured Desulfocucumis sp.
TCCTGTAACGTATGGCTGCAACAATTACTGCACCTATTGTATAGTGCCTTACGTCAGGGGCAGGGAGCGAAGCAGGAAGCCCGGGGATATAATTGCGGACATAACAGGATTGGCTGGGGCCGGCTATAAAGAAGTAACACTTCTGGGGCAGAATGTCAATTCCTACGGTAAGGATCTGGGGAATACCTCTTTTGCGGATCTGCTGGAGCATGTAAACAGTATCGATGGTATAGAGAGAATAAGGTTTATGACGTCCCATCCCAGGGATTTTAGCGAAGAATTAATCAATACCGCCGCCGGCCTGGAAAAGGTATGCGAACACATACACCTTCCGGTTCAGGCAGGCAGCAATAGTATTCTAAGGGCCATGAACCGGGGCTATACCCGGGAATATTATATTGACCTGGTGGAAAGAATCCGGGAAAGAATTCCCGGCGTGGCGCTGACCACTGATATCATGGTTGGCTTCCCGGGAGAAACCGAAGAGGATTTTCTATATACGGTGGATATTGTTGAAAAGCTGCGCTTCGAAGGAGCCTTTACTTTTATATATAACATCAGACAGGGCACACCCGCGGCAAAAATGCCCGGCCAGATTTCCGAAGAGGAAAAAAGCCTGCGCATTCAGAAGCTGGTGGCCGTACAGAATGCTATTTCGCTGCAGTTAAACGGGGAAGAGGCGGGTAGGATACACCAGGTGCTGGTGGAGGGGGCAAGCAAGACCAACGAAAATATGCTGACCGGCAGAACAAGAACCAATAAGCTGGTGGTATTTCCGGACAGGAGTTGCAATCCGGGGGATACTGTACAGGTGAGGATAAACGGCGGTACCCTGACTTATCTGGAAGGGGAGATAATAGGTTAGCGCCGGTATTTTCAAAGGCAATATTCTTTCGGGTATTCTTTTGAATATTTTTTCCGGCGGAAGGAATATGGGTATTGCCATGGAAACCTTACAATTATGAACTATTGGCACCGCAGTATTATTATATTACAGCGACCAGTCGTAAAACATGGAGGTGTAGCATTTGTCAGTTTTGGACAAGGCGAAGGAGCTTGGTGAGGAAATATCCTCTTCTCAGGAGTTAATAAGGATGAGGGACACTCAAAACCTTATGCTGGCAAACCAGGAGGCCAGCACCCTGGTGAACGAATTTAACGAAAAACAGAAAAGGTATATGACGCTTCAGTCCCAGGGAATCGGTCTGACCGAGGAACAAAAGAGGGATGTTGAGGATCTGGAGAAAAGGATGCTGGACAACCAGCTTATCGTGGATTTTTTCCAGGCTCAGCAGAACTTTGAGAGGATGCTGGAAGAAATCAACAAAATTATCAGCGGCGCCATAACAGGTGATGCATCATCTTGCTCTGAGGGATCGTGTTCCGATGATTGCTGCACATCCTGCAGCGGTTGTGGACATTAGTTGAAAACCCGGCTTGGAGCCGGGTTTTTTCTTTTTTCAGACAATTATTTATGTTATAATTTTTCCAGGAGGGATGACGGTGGGGTACACACCCATGATGGAGCAA
The DNA here is from genome assembly GCA_965543975.1 of uncultured Desulfocucumis sp. GTDB lineage: Bacteria > Bacillota > Desulfotomaculia > Desulfotomaculales > Desulfocucumaceae > Desulfocucumis. The sequence goes on from CBEULQ010000013.1 coordinate 1,531, forward strand.
TATCTGCAGATAAAAAAGAACCACCGTGACACAATCCTTTTTTTTCGTTTGGGCGATTTTTATGAAATGTTTTTTGAAGATGCCTTACTGGCTTCCAGGGAACTTGAAATTACCCTTACAGGCCGGGAAGCGGGGGGAAAAGAAAGGGTTCCCATGTGCGGGGTGCCCTACCACGCCGCTGATAACTATATAGCCAGGCTGATAAAAAAAGGATATAAAGTAGCAGTATGCGAGCAGGTTGAAGACCCGGCTGCATCCAAAGGGATAGTTAAACGCGAAGTGGTAAGGATTATCACCCCGGGTACCGTACTGGACGGACATACCCTGGAGGATAAAAATAATAATTACATTGTTGCCGTGGCACAGCAAGATTTTGCCTTCGGTCTTGCCGTAGCGGATATTACCACCGGTTTTTTTCAGGTTACCCAGTTTGCCGGGGATAAGCCGAAAGCCTTACTGCTGGATGAGCTTGCCAGACTGAATCCCGCGGAAGTTTTAATATCCGCTGATCGCATAAAAGATTGTATGGTTTCGGAAATAAAGTCAAGGATTAACACCACGGTTTCCGCTATTGAGCCTTCCCTTTTTGAGGTGGAGGCGGCAAAGAAGAGATTAAAGAGCATTTCCGTTGCCGGAAGAAAATCAGCCTGTTTTGATAACATGCCGTTAGCCCTGCCGGCAGCCGGAGCACTGCTGGCATACATATCCGAAACACAGAAAAAAGAACTGTCGGTTTTTAATGATATACAAATGTACAGCAGCGGCGATTTCATGTTGCTGGACGCCGCCACCAGAAAGAATCTGGAGATATCCGCTTCCATCAGGGATGGCAGCCGCTGGGGGACTCTTTTGTGGGTGCTGGACAGCACCAGGACAGCCATGGGGGGCAGGCTCTTAAAAAATTGGCTTGAACGGCCCCTGTTGCAGTTGGAAGTCATTGAAAAGCGCCTCGGGGCGGTTGCCGAAATGACTGAAAATGTCTTTGCCAGGCATGGATTAATAAAGCACCTGGCAGAAATATACGACCTGGAGAGGCTGATATCAAGGACGCTTTTCGGAAACGCCAACGCCAGGGACCTGCTGGCACTGAAAAAATCACTGGCGGTGCTGCCGGGTATTAAAAACGAATTAGACGGCCTGGCCTCGGAGCTTTTCAGAGAATATAACCGGCGTTTGGATACCCTTGATGATATTTATAACGAGCTTGAAGCTGCCCTTAAGGAAGATCCGCCCTTATCCGTACGGGAGGGGTCTTTAATCAAGGAAGGATACAACCAGGAAGTTGATAAACTCCGTTACGCTTCCAGGGAAGGGCGCAACTGGCTGGCTGCGCTGGAAGCGGAGGAAAAGGACCGCACGGGAATTAAATCTCTTAAAATCGGTTTTAACAAGGTTTTCGGGTATTATATAGAAGTTACCAGGTCCAACCTTGGTTCCGTTCCGGCTGATTATATCAGACGACAGACTTTGGCAAACGCGGAAAGGTTCATTACGCCTCGTTTAAAGGAGATGGAAGACCGCATACTCGGTGCGGAGGACAGGCTGATTCAGATCGAGTACAATCTTTTTTCCCAGTTGAGGGAAAAGGTGGCCGGGGAGTCCGAGAGAATTCTTGACACAGCAGCGTCCCTGGCAGGTATAGACGCCATCGTGTCCCTGGCGGAGGCAGCCATAAAGGAAAATTACGTGCGGCCTAGAATTGGTAATCATGGCAGGATTTTTATCCGGGATGGAAGGCATCCTGTGGTGGAGAAGGTGCTTGGCCCGGGGGAATTTGTGCCCAACGACATTGAACTGGACAGGGAACAAAAGCTTATTTTGCTCACCGGCCCCAACATGGCCGGCAAAAGCACATACATGAGGCAGGTGGCCCTGCTGGTTTTAATGGCCCAGGTGGGAAGTTTTATTCCCGCTGCGGAGGCGGATATCGGTGTTGTGGACAGGATTTTTACCAGGGTGGGAGCCGCGGACGACCTGGCGGCGGGTGAAAGCACCTTTATGGTAGAAATGAAAGAGTGTCAGGTTATCGTATCTGCAGCCGGCGAAAACAGCCTTATAATAATGGATGAAGTGGGCAGGGGCACCAGCACCTACGATGGAATTAGTATAGCCAGGGCTTTGGTTGAATATATAGTTAGCAACCTGGGAGCCAAAACTATTTTTTCCACCCACTATCACGAACTAACGGATCTGGAGAAACTGCCCGGTGTAAAAAATTTCACCGTACTGGTGAAGGAAGAAAAAAATAATATTTATTTTTTGCGAAAGGTTGCGCCCGGGCACGCGGATCAAAGTTACGGTATTCACGTGGCCGCGCTGGCAGGGCTGCCGGGGGAAATAATCAAAAGGGCCAGGGATAACCTGACAAAGCTTGAAGGAAACCGGACCGGAAGAAAATCAACCACTGTTTCCAATGAAGAAAAAATAAGGTTTATACAAGCCGCTCCTGTTATGGACGGTGCCGGGGAAGAAATAATTAAAGAACTGTCGTCACTGGATATATTGCGTATAACCCCTATGGAAGCGATAAATATGCTGGCGGAATGGCAAAAGAAGCATCAATTACATAAGAAAAAACAAAACATTCTTTCCGGCTTGTAGGTGGGTGATGGACGGTGTATATCGGTATTGACGTGGGTGGAACGTATACGGACGCAGTGCTGCTGGATAAAGGCTGCGTAAAATCCTCGACCAAGGTTCACACCAAAAAGGATCTTCTTTCGTCATTGCTGGAGGCCCTGGACATAATTATGGAGGGCACACCGGCGGAATTAATCAAAAGGGTAGTGCTCAGCACTACAATGATAACAAACCTGATCGCGGAAAAAAAATATGACCCGGTTGGTTTAATACTCATTCCCGGGCCCGGCTTAAGCCATGACTATTACCGTTATGACACCGACACACACATAATTTCCGGCGTAATAGACTACCGTGGCCGTGAAATTGTGCCTTTAAAAGAAGAGGAAATTCACCTGGCTCTGGATAAACTGGCTCTGGCCGGATATAAAAAAGTAGCTGTGGTGGGCAAATTTTCCTCCCGGAATAATGCCCAGGAAAAACAGGTGGCCGCCATTATCAAACAAAAGTATCCGGACTGGCAGGTGGAAACAGGCCATCAGGCGGCAGGACAGCTCAATTTCCCCCGGCGGGTGGTTTCAACCATGCTGACCTGCGCCACCAGGAGCAAATACCAATTTTTCGTGGAATCAGTCATGGCCGCACTGGAGCAGAGAGGCATCAAAAGCTCTGTTTTCATATTAAAGGCGGACGGGGGTACATTGCCGCTGGAAACATCAAAGGATGTGCCCATTGAGACCATATTCAGCGGACCTGCGGCCAGCACCCTGGGGGTTCAAGCGCTTATTCCCCCCGGTGAAACGGCGGTGGTGGTGGACATCGGCGGCACCACTTCGGACCTTGCCCTGATTTTAAACGGGCAGCCGCTTTTGGCCAGACAGGGGGCCAGGGTTCACGACCAGAGAACACATGTAAGGGCGCTGGCGGTTAAATCGGTGCCGGTGGGCGGCGACAGCGTGGTAGAAAGGGTTGGCAAGGAAATAATACTCTATTCCGAAAGACTGGGCTCCCCGTACTGTCTGGGAGGCCCCATGCCGACGCCCACGGACGCCCTGAGGGTAATGGGACTGAATAATCTGGGAGACCTGGAAAAGGCCAGGGAAGCCATGATCATGCTGGGAGAACCTCTGGGTATAGGGCCTGTAGAAGTGGCAAGCAGGATTATTTCACTGGTGGTTGACACCATCAATGATGAAATAGAAAAAATGTTCAAAAGGTGGGAGAAGAATCCGGCCTACCGTGTATGGGAAGTTCTACAGAAGAAAAGGGTCCGACCCGGAACGGTGGTGGGCGTCGGCGGCAGTGCATCGGGATTTGTAGGCCAGATAGCAGCAAAAATGGGATGCTATCCGGTCATACCGCCATACGCCAGGGTAGCCAATGCAATAGGAGCAGCCGTGGCCAGGCCTACTCTTCAGGTTAATCTCCGGGCGGACACCGAAAGAGGTGTTTTCAGCATCCAGGAGGAAGGCTACCAGGGCACCATAGAGGACCGGCAGTTTAACGATGAAAAGGCTCTTGAACTGGCAAAGGAATGGCTGGTGAAACGTTCGGTAAGATACGGTTTGCAAGATGACCTGGGCGAGGTGGAGGTTACCAGGCGGGAAGTGTTCAACATGGTCAGGGACTGGGTCACCACCGGCCGGTTGATAGATGTTTCGGTTCAAACTAAAAGAGGCATATTGCACTATGTTGGTGCGGGGGTGAGATGCGGTGGGGATTAAAAAAACCGGACTAATATTTTTCCCGGCTTTTGACTGGGCCATTTCTCCCACACACCCCGAGCGGGAAGAAAGGCTTTTATATACCAGGGATCAAATTTTTGAGGAAGGTGTCCTGGACCTGCCGGAAATAGAAGAATTTTCTCCCAGGCTGGCCACCGCGCACGATATTGCCAGGACGCATTTTTGCGTGCCCAGGGTGCAAAGCCAGGTTACCGAGGCGCATTTAATAGCGTCGGGTGCCGCAATGCTTCTGGGAGACAGGATAATATCCGGTGAATTAAAAAACGGCTTTGCCATGGTAAGGCCCCCGGGACACCATGCCATGAGAGTTGTGCACGGCAACAGGGGCTTCTGCAATATCAATAATGAAGCCATTCTGGTGGAATACCTGCGTCGCAAACACGGAATAAAAAGACTGGCCATAGTGGATTCGGATGTGCACCACGGGGACGGAACCCAGGAAATTTTCTACCACGACCCGGACGTGCTTTTTATTTCCTTTCACCAGGATGGAAGAACCATATTTCCCGGCACCGGATTCGTTCATGAGTTGGGAGGCCCCAACGCCTATGCCAGGACAATCAACATTCCGCTGCCGCCGGGGACCACGGATGAAACATTCCACTATGTGCTGGATAATTTGATAATGCCGGTGCTAAAGGATTTTAAGCCGGAATTTGTGATAAACTCTGCGGGTCAGGATAACCATTTCACCGATCCCCTGGGCAGCATGCTTTTTACCGCCCAGGGCTACGCCGACTTTACCAGAAAATTAGCCCCGGATCTGGCGGTTTTGGAAGGCGGTTATGCCATAGAAACGGCTCTGCCTTACCTGAATCTTGCAATATTGATGGCGCTGGCCGGACAGGATTATACCAATGTGAGGGAGCCTGACTACCGGCCGGGAATGTTCAAAGAGCGGCCGGAAAAAACGTCCCAGGTGCATAAGATGGTGGAAAACCTGATGTCTGTCTGGGACAAAAAAGATGAAATTGACAAAGAAAAAATTTTTGGCAACGGAAAGTTTTACCAGCGCAAGAAAAACATATACTACGATACAGATTATATTGAAGAGGAGCAGTTTGAAAAAGTGCGTTACTGCGATCAGTGCCCCGGCTATATGATAATTGAGTCCAGGGGAAACCGCGGTTACGGCTCCCTGATAAAAGTGCTGGCAGTGTCGGTTCCCATAACCGCCTGCCCAACATGCCAATCGGAAGCATATGACACTTATGAGCAGGGTAAGGTGGAGAAAAAGCATTTTGATTATGTATATCTGCAGGATAAATCCACCGATACCTATCTGGCCTTTGAGAGGGATAAAACCCAGGAATGGGTTTCGGAAGGCCCGAAACCGGGGGTGTAGCATTGCCCAGAATTATTGTGCTGGATGAAGCCACGGCTAATAAAATCGCCGCCGGCGAGGTGGTGGAAAGACCTGCCTCGGCGGTAAAGGAATTGCTGGAAAATTCTCTGGATGCCGGGGCGGACAGAATTGACATTGAGATTGCAGAAGGTGGATTGAAAAGCATTATGGTGGCTGACAACGGTTGCGGCATGGAACCGGAAGATGCAAAAACGGCTTTCCTGCGCCACGCCACCAGCAAGATACAGTATGCCGAAGATCTAGAAAACATTAAAACCCTGGGCTTCAGGGGTGAAGCGCTACCCAGCATTGCCGCGGTGAGCAAACTGACGATGAAAACCAGGCCGCCTGAATCCTTCAGTGGCACCGCCCTGGAGATCCAAGGCGGCCGTTTGATTTCCGTTAGCCCGGCGGGTTGCCCGGCTGGCACCACCGTACAGTTGGAGGATTTATTCTACAACACTCCGGCCAGGCGCAAACACATGAAAAGCGTTTCCACCGAAGCCGGTCTGATAAGTGATATCGTGGCCAGGATGGCCGTATCTAGGCCGGAAGTGAAGATAAGGCTTGTCAGCAACGGACGGCTGGTGTTTCAGTCGGACGGCAGCGGGAAACTTGTCAATGTGCTGGCGTCAGTATACGGTCCGGGCGTTGCCGGGGAAATGTTGCCGGTAGATTATGATGACGGCGCTATAAGGTTACTGGGTTTTGCGGGCAGGCCCAAAGTTCACCGCAGTTCGCGCAGGCACATAGACATTTTCGTTAACGGCAGGTATGTAAAAAATATAGCCTTAACATCGGCGGTGGTAGACGCTTATCATACAATAATACCCCAGGGCCGCTTCCCCCTGGCGGTTGTTTGCATAAACATGGATGCTTCCGCTGTTGACGTCAATATTCACCCGTCAAAAATGGAGATTAAAATAGCGGAAGATAGAAAACTGTTTGATATTGTCAGGCACGCGGTGAGAAAGGCTCTGTTTACGCCGGATATCGTTCCTGCGACGTCAGCTTCGTTATCTTTTCAGAAAAATATAATGCAAACAACATATCAGCCGGGGAAAATACAATGGAAAGAAAATGAAATTAAACTCAGGCAGCCGGGCGGGGAAACCCGCGGGGCTGTATCCGAAACTGCTGTTGCGTATCCCGGGAATAACCCGGAGACTGCTGAAAACAAAAACGGTTATCTTAGTGAGGTTGTTGCAGCCGTTTCGGAGCCGCTGCGGGATTTAGCGACACATGGCAATTCCGAAAAGCTGAAAATTCAATTTGAGAACAGTAGAGATCTATTGGATTCTTTATATGTCATTGGCTTTTTACCTCCCACCTACATACTATGCGGCGGTGTTGAGGGACTTTATGTTTTGGACCAGCATGCAGCTCACGAAAGGGTATTCTATGAGAAGTTTTACAATCGCTTCAACAGCCATGAAAGCGCCGTGCAGTATTTGCTGATGCCATCCGCACTGCACCTGACTCACCGGGAGGCGGAAACGGTAAAGGACAACATGGAATTAATTAAGAAAATTGGTATAATAATGGAGGATTTCGGGGGACAATCCATGGTATTAAGGGGAGTGCCCACAGGCCTTCCCGAGGGTAAGGAAGAGGAGTTCGTCCGGGATGTGCTGGACAGGCTGGCAAGTCCAGGCAATTTTCCGGGCAGGGGGGAAATACACTTTGCTGCTGCGGCTGCTGCTGCCTGTGGGGCGGCAGTAAAATCCGGGACAAAAACTTCCCCCGCAGAGGCCGGTGCCCTGCTCAAGGATTTAGCCAAAACTGAGAATCCATACACCTGTCCCCACGGAAGGCCCACAATAATATGCATTAATACTGGCGAATTATCGGCCAGATTTAAGAGAACATAAACCGGAGTGATATGCAAAAAATGTTTTCTACCACCCGGACAGTTATAGTCCGGGATGCAGAGAATAAGTCCCAAAACGCCCCGACAATAGTTACCACAGCTTTGGCTGAGGAGTCCGGGCTAAAAAGCCGGGCGGTGTCCATTGCCGGTGATCTTAACCTGGCCTTTGTCAAAAGAGACAATAAAGGCTTGAAAAAGCTGGCATCGGAAAACGGCGCCTTCGGTGTTATAGTGGTTTCCAAACAAAAAATTTCCTATTATCACGAGGGTATGGAGTTTTTTTTCCACCCCGGCATGGCCAAATTACGCATAAAAGAAATGATTGACGGGAAAAATGACCAAATGGTTAAATCTATGGATATACATCCAGGGGATACCATACTTGACTGTACCATGGGTCTGGGATCAGACGCCCTGGTGGCGTCTTTTGCCACGGGTCCGGGGGGAAGGGTTACCGGTCTGGAAAATTCAGTGGTGATAGAATACCTGGTCAGGCTTGGCTTGTCAGATCTTGCGGTTTCGGAAGAAACACCCCTGGGAAGGGCTGCCGGCGGAATAGTAACCCTTAACGTCAACCATGAAGCCTTTCTTGAAAGCGCAACGGACAGCAGCTACGATATAGTATATTTCGACCCTATGTTCAGACAGTGCATCGAAGGGTCTCCTGCCATGGACGCCATGCGGCCGCTGACCGACAGTTCACCATTATCGCGCCGGGTGGTGGAGGAGGCGTTCAGGATCTGCAGGAGAAGGGTTGTGTTAAAGGAAAAAAAAGGTAGCAGGGAATTTGAGCGGCTGGGATTTGAAAGAATAGTCGGGGGCAAATACTCCCCGGTTTCATTCGGGATAATTGACAAAAGAGGTGGTGGTCACGGTTAATTATAATGACGGAAACCGTATACCTCTGCTGACAGTAGTTGGACCCACCGCCACGGGAAAAACCGATACAGCAGTTATGGTTGCTGAAAGAATCGGGGGAGAGGTAATATCCGCCGACTCCATGCTGGTATACAGGTATATGGATATAGGCACCGCGAAACCAACCGCCGAAGAAAAGCGTGGCATAGTCCATCATATGATAGATATAGTGGACCCGGATGAAGAATTCACCGTAGCCGTTTACGCCCGCAAGGTTCATGAATTGATACCCGAAATAAAAAGAAGGGGAAAAGTTCCCATGCTGGTGGGGGGGACTGGCCTGTATGTGCGGGCGATAACAGAAACGTTCAACTTTGCAGTGACCGGCCCCGATTACGTTTTTCGCATGGATATGGAAGAGCTCTACAAGGCGCAGGGGCAGGATGTGCTGCACAGCCTGCTGGCACGGATCGATCCGGATACTGCCGCCAGACTGCACCCCAATGACACCAAAAGAATTATCAGGGCGCTGGAAATTTTCCACCAAACCGGAAAACCAATGTCGGTAATGACGGAAGGCGCCGAAAATCCGGCATATATTAATATGATGTTTGGACTTACCATGGATAGGGAAAAATTATACCAAAGAATTAATGACAGGGTAGAAAAAATGCTCGCCACGGGGTTGATTGACGAGGTTAAGTCCCTGTTGGAGCGGGGTTACGACGAGCGCCTGACTTCCATGCAGGGGCTTGGCTACAAGGAAATATTGTACTATCTGAGAGGAGAAATGTCCCTGGAAGAAGCAGTTGAAACACTGAAAAGAAGTACCAGGAGATTTGCCAAAAGGCAGATGACCTGGTTCAGGAGGGATAAACGCATCAGGTGGCTGGACGTTGGCAATTACGGAAGCGTCGACGAAATTGCATTTGAAATTATAAAGGTGGTAGCAGGAACATTTTGATGGAGTGTCGAACCCTATAAAAAAGAAAAAAATACCAACGGAGGGAAACTAATGACCAAACTTCAGATAAATCTTCAGGATGCTTTTTTAAACCAGGTTCGCAAGGAAAATATACCCGTAACCATTTTTTTAATAAATGGGTTTCAGTTGAAGGGCATGGTCAGAGGATTTGATAATTTTACTGTTATCCTTGAAAGTGACGGAAAACAGCTCATGGTATATAAACATGCCATCTCCACCATCAGCCCCCTTCGGCCGGTAAACACCTCCTTTTCGGAGGCAAAACCGGTTTAAACCAGTTTGCCTGAGAAGTCTCTCCCGAGGGAGAGACTTTTTTGTTATAAGGAAAGGGGACACACCTTCCAGGGTATCTATATTGTTTACTTCTAAACTATTTCGGAAGGAATGTCCCCAATTATAGTCAGTCAAGCCCATGACCGGCGTATAATGTAAAGAATATGTTCCGGGACGGGGTGAAACTTTTGGTTAAAATCAATATGTGGCAAAAGCAGAATAAACCGTATGATGAGGGACTGTATCCCCGTAGAAGGTTAGTTCACCTCCCGCCGAATAAAATGCCGGAAAGGCAAGGGAATGAACAGGCGGAGATTAATTCCAGGAACGTTAACGAGGTGCTGGATGAGCTTAATGCGCTGATCGGCCTTAAAGACGTTAAAAAGCTGATAAATGAAATTTATGCCTTCGCGGAAATACAAAAAAGGCGTCAGAGAGAAAAATTAGTCAACGAGCCGCAGGTTTTACACATGATCTTCAAGGGAAATCCCGGCACTGGAAAAACAACTGTGGCCAGGATAATCGGCAAGCTATTTAAAGCTATGGGAATGCTTCCCAAGGGACACCTGATTGAGGTGGAAAGAGCGGATCTGGTTGGCGAGTATATCGGCCATACGGCCCAGAAAACCAGAGACATGTTAAAGAAGGCAAAAGGGGGAGTTATGTTCATAGATGAGGCCTATTCGCTGGCCAGGGGCGGCGAAAAGGACTTCGGCAAGGAAGCCATAGACGCCCTGGTAAAGGGAATGGAAGACAACAAAGACAGCCTGATTGTAGTTCTTGCCGGATACCGGGACGAGATGGAATACTTTATAGAAACCAATCCCGGACTGCGCTCCCGCTTTCCTATACATCTTAGTTTTCCGGATTATATGACAAGAGAGCTGATGGACATTGCAGACTTGATGCTGCAAAAAAAACAGTACCATCTAAACACCTCCGCCAGGGATGAACTACGGTATATAGTAGAAACGCAGACAAAAAAGCATCAGCACAGCGGCAATGCCAGACTGGTGAGGAATATAGTGGAAAAGGCCATTCGCCGCCAGGCGGTGCGGCTGGTGAATAATGAAAACATCACCCGGGAGGAATTAATGACCATTGTCCGGGAGGACATAGCCACCGCTTCGGATAATTATAACGATGAGCCGGGCATTTAACAGGAGTCAGGACTGGGACAGGGGGATGGGACAGGGGGACAAGGGACCTGTCCCCCTGTCCCATAAACGTAAATGACGAGGTGACGGTAAAATTAACAACCTGGAAATTGAAGCATTGCTATCCTCACTGTCTGAAGAAGTGGACGGGGAGATAGAAGAGGTATGCAGGCGGTATGAAAAAATATCCCTGGGCAATCATTTAAAGGTGCTGAACGCTTTTCAAAAGGTGAGGGTAAGCGATTATCACCTCAAAGGAGGCACCGGCTACGGATACAACGACTACGCCAGGGATACCCTGGAGCGACTATACTGTGAGGTGTTCAAAACCGAGGCGGCCTTGGTAAGAGCGCAGATTGTGTCTGGAACCCATGCCATAGCCCTGTGCCTGTATGGAATTTTAAGGCCTGGAGACGAGCTGTTGTCCGTACAGGGTACTCCCTATGACACACTGGAGGAAATAATAGGCGTTCACGGGCGGGAAAGCGGGTCCCTGGCCGATTACGGAATAACCTATCGCCAGGTGGAGCTCACACCGGAAGGACGGCCGGACTATCAGGCCATTAAGGCGGCCATCAATAAAAAAACAAAAATGATAATGCTTCAACGTTCCAGGGGATACAGCTTAAGACCTTCACTGGACATTGAGAAAATAGCGGAATTAATAAGCTTTATACGTTCCTGCAAGGATGACGTAGTGGTTTTTGTGGACAACTGTTACGGCGAATTTGTGGAAGCGGTGGAGCCCACCGAGGCGGGGGCGGATATAATGGCCGGTTCCCTGATAAAAAATCCCGGGGGAGGCCTTGTCCCCTCAGGCGGCTATGTTGTGGGCAAGGAAAAATATGTTCACATGGCGGCGGCCAGGTGGACTGCGCCGGGCATAGGCGCTGAAGTGGGACCCTCTCCGGATTTTGTCAGGCTTATGTACCAGGGTCTGTTTTTGGCCCCATCCTTGGTTGCCGGAGCGCTTCAGGGCGCGGTTTTTACCGCCCGGCTTTTTGAAAGACTTGGTTTCTCCGCCAGCCCTTCTTTTAACGAAAGCAGAACCGATATAATACAGGCTATGGTGCTGGGAAACCGGGCAAGACTGGTGGCTTTCTGCAGAGGAATACAATCAGCTTCCCCGGTGGATGCCCATGTCAGGCCGGAACCCAATGATATGCCGGGGTATTCAGACCAGGTGATAATGGCCGCGGGGACATTTATACAGGGGGCAACGCTGGAATTAAGCGCGGACGCCCCACTGAGGGAGCCGTATGCAGTGTACATGCAGGGAGGATTATCGAAGAACTACACCAGGCTGGCGGCTTTGAACGCCGCGCGGCACGTACTGGCCTCGAATGAGAGGTGAGACGTGGGAAGTGAGAAGTGGGAACAAAAATATGAATTCGCTTTCAAGAATTCCCTAAAAGGATCTCACTTCTAACCTCTCACTTCTCACTTCGCAAGCTGTACGAGTTTGGAAGCGGTCTCTTAGTGGAGAGTGATAATGATGAATTTGAAACAGTTGGAAGCTTTTTTATGGGTTGCAGAACTGCAAAGCTTCACCAAGGCGGCCCGGCAGTTATATATGAGTCAGCCGGCCGTGAGCTTTCAGATTAAATCCCTGGAAGAGGTCTTAAATGTATCACTATTTCAAAGGGGAGAAAAAAAGATTACCCTAACGGAAGCAGGGCGAATAATTTATCCGGAGGCAAAAAAGTTACTGATTCACTACCAGAATATTAAATACAGCATCGATGAGTTGAAAGGGCTTAAAACCGGTTGTTTATCCGTGGGAGCAAGCACCATTCCGGGAGAATACATCATACCACTGTTTATCGGGGCCTTCCGCCAGATTTTTCCCGGGATACAAGTGAAGCTTAAAGTTGCCGGAAGTGGAGAAGTAACCAGGTGGGTGCTTGACCGGGAGGTCGACCTTGGGGTTGCAGGAGTTGCTGTGGCTTCCGAGGAGTTGGAGTGCATACCCTGGATTGTTGACCGGATGGTTATTATTACCCCTCCGGATCATTACCTTGCTGAATACGAAGAGATTGATTACAGAGAGATTTTAAAAGAAAAATTCATATTAAGGGAACCAGGGTCTGGAACCAGGCGGGTGTTCGAAAAAAAACTTGAAGATAGGGATATAGACCCGGGAGCAATAGATGTGGCAATGGAACTGGGCAGCACCAGGGCGGTAATAACCGCAGTGCAGGCTGGCCTGGGAATTGGCGTAGTTTCCGGCTGGGCGGCCGGCGAGCCGCTGCAGACCAATAAGGTCAGGCAAATATCATTAAGCGGCCTTGATCTGAACAGGTATCTATACATAATCAGGTATAAAAACTGGTCCGGAAATTACGCCTCCGACAGTTTCATTGATTTTATCAGGGAAGGTGAAAACATCACGCGGCTCTTAGGGTAGACAAAAAAATGTATGATTCAGTTTAGCAGGTCGTATGTCTGTTAGTATTTTCGCAGCAGTCCAACCACTTTCCCCAGAATTGAAACTTCCTTAACGATTATAGGATCCAACAGCCGGTTTTCCGGTTGCAGCCTGATATTGCTGTTTTCCCTGTAAAAGGTTTTTACCGTGGCTTCATCCTCAATAAGAGCCACCACTATATCTCCGTTGTTAGCCACCGGCTGACGCCTTACCACCACGATATCGCCCTCATGAATACCTGCCTCGATCATGCTGTCACCCCGTACAGTCAGCATGAAAAGCTCACCTTCACCGAAAAAGATAGAAGGAAGAGGCAGCACTGAATCATGGTTTTCAACCGCTAAGAGCGGCTGCCCGGCAGCTACCCGGCCAAGTAGTGGAACAGTTACGGTTTCCTCAGAACGTAGGTTTTCCCGTCCCTCCAGAATTTCCAGCGCCCTGGGTTTAGTAGGATCCCGGCGGATAACGCCTTTCTCCTCCATGCGGCGCAGGTAGTTGTGTACCGTTGAGCTGGATTTCAACCCCACTGAATGTCCGATTTCCCTGACAGAGGGAGGGTAACCTTTAGCCCGGATATTTGTTTTAATGAATTCTATAATGGCCTGCTCCCTGGGGGTAAGCTTGTTATTCATAAAAAAACACCAACCTTATAAGATTTGTATCCATATTATAACATAATACACATGAAATGAAACTAGTGTT
>CBEULQ010000014.1:0-15199 GCA_965543975.1 uncultured Desulfocucumis sp.
GATCGGTGTGGACTACCAGGGTATCTAATCCTGTGTGATCCCAAAACAGATTGGGATTAATAGCTGGTTATTTTCCACACCCGCAACCGGGATTTGAATTTTCTTTTTCCCGTTTTTCCTTTAAAGCTCGCCAGACCTTTTCGTAGCTCAGGGGTAGGCTGTAGACCCGCACGCCCATCGCGTCGAAAATGGCATTGGAGAAGCAGCCCATGGTGGGGTTGGTGGCTCCCTCGCCCACTTCCTTTACGCCCCAGGGACCTGCCGGCTCGTAGCTTTCCACTATTTCCGAATTCACTTTGGGCATATCCAGCGCTGTCGGCAAACGGTATTCGCCGAGGTTGGGATTTAAAATCTTTCCTTTGTCGTCAAAAACCACTTCCTCCCATACCGATTCACCCATCCCCATGAAGAGAGAGCCGTGAACCTGGCCGCCCAGCAGCCCCGGGTTGATCACCTTACCGCAGTCGTGAACGTCCCAAACTTCCTTGACTTCAACTTCCCCTGTTTCCTCGTCAATCTGAACCTCACTGACCTGTGCGGCAAAGCTGTAGGCAGGCGAAGTGCCCACCGCCGCTCCTTTGAAGGTGCCTCCCAGTTTGGGTGGCGTATAGACCCCGCGCCCGACCAGCGGTCCCTTCCTGACGAAGAACTCCCTGGCAATTTCTCCGAAAGGCCTGTTGACATCAGGGTTTGACTTGCAAAAGACCATCGCTTCCCTGCAGTCCAGGTCATCGACATCTATCTCCATCATGGTCGAGGTCAATTCCAAAACCTGCTTCTTAACCTCTTCACCTGCCTGCTTGACGGCTGCGCCTGACATTAATGTCTGGCGGCTGGCGTAAGCCCCGAAGTCGTGGGGAGTGGTCTCGGTATCGGCGGAAACAATCTTCATATTTTCATAAATAAAGCCCATGGCTTCAGCTGCCATCTGGCAAAGCACCGTGTCGGAACCTTGCCCGATATCCACTGCCCCGGTATAAAGGGTTGCCGCTGAGCCGTCTTCATGCACCTTGATAATGGCGGAAGAATGGGGCAGGTTGGTCCGGTAAATGGGATATCCCGCGCCCGAAACGAAACTGCCCAGGGCAATTCCGATCCCCCGTCCTATGGGGAGCTTGCCTTTTTTCTCATTCCAGCCCGAGATCTCCCTGGCTTTCTCGATGCAGGCCGTCAGTTCGCAGGAATTAATACCGAAGTCGTTGACAGTAGTTGTATTAGGCTGGCGCGCGTTCCGCAGGCGGATTTCAATAGGGTCTATCCCCAGGTCTTTGGCAATATTATCCAGATGAGATTCGAAGGCGTACTTGGGCTGGGGCGCTCCGTGGCCCCGCTGGGCGCCACAGGCCGGCAGGTTGGTATAAGCCCGGTACATGTCGAACTTGTAGTTACTAAAGTCATAAGTCAGGGTAAGCAAGGCCCCGGCGTAGTATGCCGTGGCAATACCAAGGCTGGTATAAGCCCCGCCGTCCATAACGAAATCGGTATGCACGCCCAGGATCTTACCATCCGTATCCACACCGGTTGTGATCTTCATGATCTGGCGGTGGCGGCCACGGTTATGGGCAAACATTTCGTGGCGGTCGTAGAACATCTTGACCGGGCGGCCTGTTATCCTGGCCAAAGCTGCACCGGCAAACTCCAGGCCGGTGGGTTCCAGTTTGCCTCCAAAACCCCCTCCCACGAAAGGTTTAATCACCCTGACGTCGCCCATTTTCAACCCAAACTCCCTGGCAATGTAATACTGGAAGTAATGGGGGGACTGAGTGCTGGAATATACTGTCAATTTGCCGTCCTCCCAGATGGAGATGGCGGAGTGGGGTTCAATGGGAGACTGATAGGTACGCTGCCCTACAAACGTATCGGTGCGGACATGGTAAGCTTCCTTGAATGCTTTCTCCACGTCGCCGAAATTCTGGTGTATTTCGGTATTTATATTGCGCGGGTACTCGTCGTGGACCTGCGGTGCACCATCTTTCATTGCTTCTATAGGATCAAACACTGCCGGTAGAACTTCGTACTCCACCTTGATCAGCTTGAGCGCCTTGTAAACGGTTTCCTCATCGACCGCCGCCACGGCAGCCACCTTGTCACCCACAAAACGCACCTTGTCGATGCAGAAAATATTTTCGTCCCAGCGGGCAGGACTTATCCCGTACTTGAGACTCGGCACGTCCTTGTGGGTGATTACTGCCTTGACCCCCGGGAGTTTTTCGGCCTCGGAAGTGTCAATGCTCAAGATTCTGGCATGGGCATGCGGGCTGGTGAGGATTTTTCCTACCAGCATGTTGGGAAATTTCAAATCCCCGGTATATTTGGCCTGGCCGGTAACTTTTACACGCCCGTCTATCCTGGGGGCGCTTTTACCGATTACCGTGTATTGATCTTTCATCTCCTAACCCCTCTCCTACTGTTCACCGGCCGCAGCAAGCACGGCCTTGACGATATTGACATAGCCAGTGCAGCGGCACAGGTTGCCTGCAATGGCTTCCCGCACTTCCTGCTCTGTTGGGTGGGGATTGCGGGTAAGGAGCGCCTTGGCCGACATGATCATCCCGGACGTGCAATAGCCGCACTGCACCGCCGAGTTATCAATAAAGGCTTCTTGAATTTTATCCAGCCTTTCGTTTTGCGCAACCCCTTCAATGGTAGTGATCCCGTGCCCGTCCGCCTCTATGGCCAGAATTAAGCAGGAGTTCACCGGCTTGCCGTCCAGCAGGACGGTGCAAGACCCGCAGTCGCCCAGTTCGCAGCCTTTTTTTGTTCCCGTCAGGTCAAGTTCGTCCCTCAGGAGGTTGACCAGTAGGGTATTTGCCTTGACAACCTTTGTATAGCTGTCCCCGTTAACACTCAGGGTTATTAGATAGCGTTTTACACCGCTTTTATCCATAATGGCCTGCATTGTCTTTCTTCCCCCCATTCTTCCTATGAATGACCTTCTTTAACGGCTTTACGCAGGGTCCGCTTGGTAAAGACCCTGACCATGTCCCGCCGGTACTCTTCCGAGCCGCGAATATCGGAAATGGGACTGCTTTCGGAGGCGGCAGAGCGGCCAACCTCTTCCAGGAGTTCCTCTGTTACCTTCTTCCCCTTGATCAGTTCTTCAGCCTTTCTGGCCCTCATAGGCACGGGCGCCACCGCGCCGAGGACAATCCGTGCCTCCTTGCAAACCTCTCCCTCCACGGTTACAGCCACAGCCACGCCCACCACGGCCAGGGCTCCGGAACGGCGCAGGCCGAACTTGAAGTAGGTACTGCCGGTGAAGGCGTTGTCGGGGATGATGATTTCGGTTAAAATTTCGTCCTGCTTGAGTACAGTTTTTCCCGGTCCCGTAAAGAAGTCTTCCAGGGGCAGGACCCTTTCCCCGCCGGTTCCCACCAGTTGCACACGGGCACCCAGGGCTATCAGAATGGGCGGCAAGTCGGCGGAGGGAACGGCGTTGACGATGTTTCCCCCGATGGTGCCGGTGTTTCTGACCTGGTTGTTGGCCATGTGATGGGCAGCTTCACAAATAGACAGATATTTTTCCTGTATAATGGCGGAATTCACCAGGCTATTGTGGGTAGCCCTGGCTCCGATAACCAACCCTTTGTCTTGCTCGTAACGTATGTCCGTTAGTTGATGTAAGTTTTTAAGGGATATGAGAATTTCCGGAGACAGAATATTTTGTTTCATCTTTACCAGCAGGTCGGTGCCTCCTGCCAGAACCTTGGCCCTGGGACCCATCTGGGCCACAAGAGCGCACACCTCCTGCAAACTACCAGGCGCATAGTAGTCAAAATCCGGTAAGTACATGGCCAACCTCCT
Organism: uncultured Desulfocucumis sp.; assembly: GCA_965543975.1. GTDB lineage: Bacteria > Bacillota > Desulfotomaculia > Desulfotomaculales > Desulfocucumaceae > Desulfocucumis. Next base: position 3,805 of record CBEULQ010000014.1, read on the forward strand.
CATCTAATGGGATAACACACTTCTGGTGCTCTAAAACCTGTAACGCTTCCCGGGCGATCAATTTTGCTGTCGGGGTAAAGAACCATTCTTCAATACATTCACCAAGCCAATTGCGGTATTTGTCGCGCTCTACCCCAAAGCGTCCGGCGTCGATTTCGAAACCGCGGGTTGAGAATCGCCATAATTTATCAGCGTCTTTTACAATTTGATCGTTTCGCGAAATAGCTTCCAGCCTGGAATCATGACCTTCTATAATAGCCAGTATTTCGTCCATTTTACCCTGATCATAGCCCACTTTTTCCAATATATCCCTGGCCATCTTCACACCTTCCGTTTCGTGAACACGATTAAGTTCCTTATTTTTTTTTGGACCGAAAGCTTTAAGTTGCAATTCTTCCGGCACCTGCCACCAACCTAGATCATGAAGAATAACTGCAGGAATAACAACATCAGCATCAGCGGGTTCCTATTCTAAGAGTTTAAATGCAAAGCTTAAACAGTTTTCGAAATGGATGTCATTTTTTCTGGTATTAAGAAAGGGTTTGGCCAATTCATAAATTAATTCATTAATTTTCTCCATGATAAGCTATACTCCTTATGCTAAATTCCACATCGTTCGCTTTATACGCACAGGACAAATTCATATAACCCACGCAATTTAAAGTTTCTGATTGATTTCACCAGATAGACTTATCCGGGCTCCCTTGGGAATTTCCTCGGGACCGATCGGCGGACCAGGAGGAGCGTAAGGCATCTTAAACCAGAACAAAATATGCACTACCAGTAAAATCGCAACTACGTGCAGCGTGTATAACATCGAAATGATTGAAATGTCAAAGGGAATCCCGGCGGCACTGGCTTTGGCCAGGATCGGCACCAGAATGATCCTGAGTAGCGGGACCCAGATAACCACCATAACTGCAACTACTGCCAGGTTATAGATTCCTCTTTGGGGCTGGATACGTTTAGCATTGGGGTGGTAACCAAAGATTACTGAATGAAATAAAACCCAGCCGATAATTGAACCCGCCACACCGGCGAAAGAAAAACTCGGGCCCATGAGTTTTAAAGTAACGGCCCAGGAAAAATAGCCTAATAGAACAACAACTACAGTCAGAACTATTGGCCCCAGTGGCTCACCTAACTTATAAAAGGGATATCTTTGTAAAGAAAGGGCATTACCGAAAATCATAATCCAGGCAATAATCCACACTACAAGCCCAAGCATGTAATCAACCGGAAAAGCCCCATTGGGGTTAAATGCTGCTTCAGCCCAGGGGGTCCCCTTAAAATTAGGCAACGTCAGCCAGAGAATGGCGGTGATAATCAGGATAACGATTGCCCCGGTCACCATGTTTAACGCTCCCGATTTAGTGGCAACCGGATAGGCGCCCCAGATAAACGCGTACCAGAGCGTGGTCATAAAAAGGAGCGCTCCAAAATAGAGAGTCACCGGGAAAAGGGGAATAGCCGGCCAGATGCTGGTGATAAAAAACGTATTCAATAATGCCAGCCCCAACCATAACGCGGTCATCAGAGAACCAGCCCCCGCTTTGCTCATTCCCGGCTTCCAGTATCCTTCCGGTGGCGTGACCGGCCATCCCCGCCCGATTATCCCCAGGTTAACCAACCAGAATAACCAGAAGAAAGAAGACGGCGCATACATTTCATAAAACACCCTGGCCGGCAGAAGGTACATAATTAACCAACCAATAATCATGACAACAATAAATTGGGTTAGATTTTCACGGAAGGCTTTATCCATTATAAATTACCTCCCTAAATGTTATTTGCTATTCTGATTAGCTTTTATTGGCGCCACGTAAAAACCGCAGGGAACTATTCTGTTTTCCTTTGCCAGAATCTTGTAGGTGTCAATGTCCTGCTGATAACCACACCGTGCATAAAACTTCCAGCCCTGCTCCGTCACACTCAAGATAAAGAGAAGCGTACCATCCACGCAGGCCGACTCGAAAAAGCCATACATGCAACGGGCCAGACCCAAGCTGCGCAACTCTTCTTGCAGAGCAATAATATCTATTTCCACCAGTACTTTTGATTTCGGCTTAAAAGCCAGGAAACCGGCTATTCGGCCGGATGGCCAGGTCATCACCAGGACAAAGTTGTTAAAAACTTGCTGCAACCCAACGTAGTAGGGGTTAATCTCACCAAAGTCCGTAAATTGGTGGAAGATCTGCTCGAAATCCGCCCGCTCGATCAACTTTGCGCCCTGTGCCTGCATCCGGCTGCAAAAGTAATCCACAAGGCACTTATCGGCCTTGGCAGGGCAATAAAACATATATTTCCACCAACCTGGATACACGGCGCTCCCCCCTGTTTTTACAAAGCCCTCTTTATGCAACTCTATATTTATTTTGACGATATAAAAAAGAGAATTTCTACTGCAGATTTAACCCCCTTGGCTGCCTTAATTTAATTTTAACAATCTCTTAAGACGAAATATGTACCACCATTCCACGCGTCTGAGAGCCTTCCCAGCGGCGGAACAGCCGGTGTTCAATACCAAACTGGTCAAGAACTTTACCCACAGTCTGATTGACAATATCGTCAATTGTTTTTGGCTGGTGATAAAAAGCCGGCATCGGCGGAAGAATTGTTCCACCTAATTCAGCCAGGGTAACCATCAGTTTTAAGTGTCCTACATGCAACGGTGTCTCGCGCACAAGTACAACCAGCTTTCTCTTTTCTTTCAGCGTTACATCCGCAGCGCGGACCAGCAGGTTGTTATTGTACGAATTAGCCATTGCCGAAAGGCTTTTAATTGAACAGGGGGCGATAATCATACCGTCATGCCTGAAGGAACCGCTGGCAATGGTGGCGCCGACATTCTCGTCATCATAAACGTAATCGGCAAGCACTTCTATATCACTGACGAGGTAATTCGTTTCAATTCCTATGTTTTTTTTAGCGCTTTTACTGATCACCAGATGCGTCTCAACCTGGCACCGGCGCAGGGCTTCAAGCGCTCTGATCCCGTAAATGACTCCACTTGCGCCAGATATTCCGACTACTATTTTCATGTAAAAACCTCCTTTTTAACCCTGTTAAACATCCGGCACCGGTTTTGGCATGGCGTGTTGCTTGCCCCCGGACGCGTATTCACCCTGAAGGCAAGCAACCATACCAATTGCCAATGCTATGATATTTTACCCTCGGCCTTTAATTTATCGGTTATCATTTGCCTTAGCGCAACTTTATTTATCTTGGAGTCGCCGGCCAGCGGGAAGGCATCCACGCTCTCCAGCCTTTCCGGAAGTTTGAACATGGCCAACTTTTTGCTCTTTAAGTAGTTGACCATTTCTTCAAAGGCAAACACTTCTCCGCCGGCTGCCGGTATGATAAAAGCACAGGCTTTTTCACCCATAATCGGATCCGGCATAGCTACTACAGTAGCGTTGGATACCTTGGGGTGAGCAATCAGAAGGCTTTCGATTTCACCGGGGTAAATGTTTTGACCACCACGGATAATAATGTCTTTTTTACGCCCGGCAATGATGATATATCCATCCTCATCAAACTTTGCCAGGTCGCCCGGGGTAGCCCATCCTTCAGCATCCACAGCCTCGGAAAAGGTCTTTTCCGGGTCCCTGTAATATCCGCTTGAACTCTGCGGACCCCTGAAATACAACTGTCCAACATCGCCATACGGCACTTCCCTGCCGGAGTCGTCCACAAGCTTTATTTCGTTGCCGGGAAGCGGTTTACCAACCGAAGAGCGCCTTTTCTCCGTGGCATCTTCAATGGAGGTCCCGGAAATGGAGCCGGTATCCTGGGAGCCGTAAGTATTCAAAATGGGACACCCCATCCTCCGCTCCACCTCCTCGGCCAGCGTTGGCGACAGGTACCCGCCGCTGCAGCGGATAAAGCGCAGCGAAGACAGGTCGTATTTTTCCAGGGGCTGCTGCATCATCGCTGCCAGTTGTGCCGGTACCACACACGGCACCGTCACTTTTTCTTTTTCAAAGAACTCCAGGGCGGCCACCGGACTATATTCATACAGTAAAGCTACTTTTGCCCCTGTCTGGGGGGCGCAGAAATAGGTGGGCGTACCTCCCGGCGCCCCCGGCCAGGGAGCTACCGCACATAGGGTATCGTCGGCAGACAGGCGCCAATTTTGCACATGGGTTTTTGAACTCCACAGACGGGCGGCTACCGTCCACTCGACGATTTTGGGCAGGCCGGTTGTGCCGGTGGTGCTGGTGAGAAAACATACGTCAAAAGCATTCATCCTTCTTTTTGCTAAAACATCCCCGGAATACTTTTTCTCCAGAGGATTTTGAACCATGCCCGACAGGGATATTGCATCCTCCGGGACTTTGTCTCCAACCACAATGATATGTTTTAAGCTTGGAACTATTGGCATAATATCTTTGACCATTTCGTAATAATTAAAATTTCTGTACTCCCAGGGGATGATGACGGCCTTGGCCTCTATGCGTCCCAATATTTCAATCAACTCCGCCTGACGGTAAACATGCATCAAGGCAATGGAAATAATCCCTGCTTTTTCACAGGCCAGCCGTGTCAAGAAACCCTCAACACGATTCGGCAATTGGATCGCGATGCGGTCATCTTTTTCTAATCCGAGTTCGATCAACCCTAAAGCAATCCTGTCGATCTGTTCCTTGGTCCGAGCAAATGTGAGCCTGTTGCCCAGGGAATCAATTAAGGCTTCCTTATCGGGAAATTTCTTGGCGTTTTGATCCCAATAGTCCGAAAAGACAGTGGACGTCCAGTACTCTTTTTCAACATACTGCTTCACTTCCTGTTCATTGAACCTTACCGGCCTCACAAGCTAGCCCCCTTTTATAATTGAACAAATATTTTAATAATTAACGCTATTATTTTGGTTTTCCCCATTTCCCTCTGCGCCCACCACTTCTTTAAAGGCTTTTAAAACCTCTATGGCAAATTCCGGTTCTTCAAGGTTGGCGTCCACTTCCCTTATTTCAATGTCACTTCTCAGGTGTTTTCTCAATTCATCAATAAAAATGCGGTCGGTTTCAGGTTCATACAGTACACTTCCCTGTTTGTCTATGCCGGACCAGCCTTTGTTGGGTATGATAATTTTGACCGGCCCCCTGGCCTGGTTTAGCTTTCCGGCAAAAACTTCAGCAACCATAATCAACTCATCGGTTGATAATCTCAAAAAGCTACGCAATGAATCAAGTTCATATCTTTTACGGTTGTAATAGTCGGGCTTGTATTTACTTTTTGGTGGTGTCATCAGGTTCACCAGACAGGGCGCAATAATCTGGGGAATACCAGCCTTGCCGGCCGCTTCCAGCCTGTTCGGGCCGGCCGCCCTGGTGCCGCCGAGCAGTTCTTCTCCCACCGCTCCCGGGGCCAGGTCAATCACTGCGCTAAAAATACCTTCCCTCTCGATCAATTCCTCCATGGCCATGTCCGCCACGCCGGTAGCGGAAAAACCAATTACCTGGTACCCTTCCTGTTCCAGGCGCTGGCGCACATAAGTTGCGCATTTTTCACACATATTCAGCAGAGTCATGGCCACAAGCGTCTTTCCCTGTTTTCTGGCAGCCCCCACTGATGCACCGGCTTCTTTCAGTTCTACCATACCAAGGATACTTCCCGCAGCCCGATCCAGCACATTGCGCATGAGATCGTTTAAGCCGGTAAAATCTATTACCGAGTGCATAATTGTGATATCCGCTCTGCCGAAATAGCGGCTGGTCAAGCCCCGGGCGGCCGCCACGCTGGAAACCATCAGCTTTGGAACTCCAAAGGAAAGCGCCTTCATTACACCGGTACCCATTATGGTGCCTGTAGCCCCGCCGATCCCGATAATTCCGTCCATCTTGTTTGAAGCATAAAGCCCTTTTAATATATTTCCGGCACCCTCGATCATGAGCTGCATTAATTTCGCCCTGTTCTTTGACAGATCCTCGACATCAATTTCCTTACCGGAAGCAGCAAGCACTTCTTCACGGGTTATATCCGCTGAAATGGCAGGCGTATCTTTTGTGCCTAGATCCACGATTATTGCATGGTAACCTCTTTTTTCTATTTGCTCTTTCAGGTACCTGGTCTCTTCCCCCTTCGTGTCCAGGGTACTTACTATCGCTACTGTTTGGCTCATTCAAGTTCACCCCCCTTTAAGACAAAAACGGCCAATTATAAATCCCCCGGCTAAAAAAGTTTCGCTTAAGTTCCCCGTTAACCGGCACGTGTGCCTGATAAGGGCACCCGTGCCGGGTATTTATTAAAGTCGTCAAAATCACGGCGGTGTCAGCTCAATCGACTTGCCAGGCATCAGCGGTAATATTGGACTTTACCGTTTCTACCTTGCATGAATCCTAGGAGGCCGTTGAAAAAGTCCATCTGCTGCGTTGCGGCTGCGGCCTCAATGCTCAACGTACTATGAGTACGCCTCCGCTTGAGGCCTTGCCGCGCCTTGCATCTGGAGCTTTTTGAACGGCCTCGGGCGGTAGTTAATCAACATGTTTAAAGCCTTTTCAACGTGTTTTTCAATACTCTCCTAGAAACCATACTCCTGCCACTTGCTCCGGACAACGTCGGCCATTTCCTTGTCAAGTTCGATCACCTGAGGCTTTCTCTCCCACTCGTAAGGTGTGCAGGCGTCAATGATGATCCTTGAACAAATCTCCCGGGCGTTGATCGGCAATGCAGGGTCGAGCGGAGTTGAGCGGCCCCTCTTAATGATCTCTGTACGCGTAGCTGGATCGTAACGCATGCTCATCGCCCATAAAACTTTAGTCATGTCATCGGCCGGAATGTCTTCATCGACCACGATAACACCCTTTAAGCCATAGTGGCCGGTGGTGGTTGATATTACCGCCGTGCCGACGTGCATCGAGTGCCCCGGATACATCTGCTTCACCGACACGATGCCCCAGAAACGGCCGCCGGATTCGGGCGGGAGGTAGACCGACTGGATACCCGGTATGTGCATATTTTCCAAATCAGTCCACATGGTGGCTGTACGGTTCAGCGACTGGATCATGTGTGTATCGGTGATCGGTTTTCCCACCGTGGTAGACCACAAGATCGGATTGTTGCGGAAGTACAACCGCTTGACCTTGATAAACGGCTTGGGCCATTCATCACTCTTTTTCCCGGAATAGTATCCGGTATATTCACCGAACGGACCCTCCTGGCGGCGCTCAACTGGGTCGATTTCCCCCTCCAGGATGATCTCGCAATCATACGGCAGCGGCAGCCCGGTCAGGTCGCTAATGAAGACCTTGGCCGGCTCGTTGCGCAGGGAACCGATGATATCGTATTCCCCAATGTTAGCCGATACCAGTGTGCTGCCTACCAGGAAGTTCAGGGGGTCGCCGCCGATGATGCATGCCGCCGGCATCGGCTTGCCCAATTCCCTATAGCGGTTCATATGGAAGTCTGCGTGCTTGCCCTTAATGATCTGGACGCCCACGCTGTTCTCATCCAGAACCTGCATCCGGTAGGTTCCCAGGTTGATCCAATCACTGTCGGGGTCCTTGGTGACTAAGGCCGCGGCAGTGCCGATATAGCGCCCACCGTCTAAAGGATAGAACTTTGGCACAGGGAAGTTGAACAGGTTTACCTTGTCACCTTCCACCACGTTTTCAAACACGGGGCCAGTTTTGACAATCTCCGGGGGGATAAGCTTTTTGGTGGTGGCTTTCATCCAGCTTCTGGCAATATCACATAGTGATGAGTCAAGCGGCTGGCCCAGGGCAATGGCCAGGCGCTTATTAGTAGTAAATGCGCTAGTAAAAACCGGAGTATTATAACCTTTTATATTTTGGAAAAGCAGCGCCGGACCTTTATCTTCCTCGTTGAACTTGGCGATGTGGGACAATTCGAGATTCCAGTCCACCTCCGCCTCAATCCGCTTCAGCTCGCCCGCTTCCTCACACAGGTTGATAAAATCCCTTAAATCCATAAAAACTCTCCTTTCTTATAACTTTAATTTTTGACCTTGCAGCCTTATTAACTGAATAATCAACCAAATTTTTTGCCGGCCAAGAGACTGCTGGCAATATGTTCGAGCGCGCTAGCTTTCGGCTGCACCAGCGGTTTGGCCTCCTTTTTATTCCATACAGTCTCCGGCCTGGTTTGCAACAAGATAATGTTTCTGGGAAAGGGGAGATCTTTATCTATTGCCCACTCAATATCCTGCGGAAGTTTATTGCTTGCCTCAACCAGCTTGCCGAGCTTGCCCAGTTGGGTAATCTCTTCATTGGTAAGGCATGATACGTTTTGCCTGTCCGGTTCAACTTCTACCGGCACCACGTCGCCTTCCGGTCCATAGACCATTTCTATTGCCTTGTTGCAGATTACCCGCTTTGTAATGGACAGCGTCACTTTGTTTAAGGCAAATTTGTCAGGCGTGACCTGGCCGCTGACCAGGCTTTCACCCAACCCCCAGCTTGCTTCGATAAAGATCGTCGAACGGTCGCCATTTAAAGGATCGAGGGTGAACATTACCCCGGACGCCTTGGCATTAACCATCTTCAGCACGGCTACGCCAATCGGAGAACTTTCCACGGGCATGCCGCGCTGTAAGCGGTAATGCATGGCGCGGCCGTTAAAGGAGCTGGCCCAAACTTTTTTTACCCGCGCCAAGAATTCTTCTTCACCCTGGACATTGAGGAACGTATCGAACTGTCCTGGCATGCTCACCGGGCCGCTGGAACGCACTGCCACTTTTACATTTTTTACTTTGCACCGTTCACAAAGCGCCCGGTAGTAATCCAGGAGATAACTTTGAAGATCTCCGGGTATTGGCTTTGATTCAATGAGCTGGCAAATATACTCGCTTGCCTTTTCAAACAGGCTGACATCTTCCTGCAACCTGTCTTTTATTTCCTCAAAGTAACTGGATATGGCTTTACCAACCCCGGTTTCGTCAATAAACTTCTCATAGGCTTTAAGAGAAATGGCGAAGCCAGGGGGAACCGGTAAACCAGCTCTTAACATCTCGCCAAGGCCTTTGCACTTCCTCCCTGCAATGAAGACATCGTCCTTGTCAAGCTCACGAAGCCAGTAAACATAATCTTGCGTATTCACGGTTTGCCCCCCTTTAACAAACATCTTTAAATATAAGTGAGCCTTGGGTTCGGAAGGGGTTATTCCCCTACCGAACCCTTAGAGCGAACTTAGTTCGAATACGTTGGAGACATTCCTCACCCTAAAGTCAGGCTTTAAATAGAGGTGTGTCCCCTTTCCTTAATTGCCTGTTGATCCCCGACCTTCGAGGGCGGGGTCTTACAGGCTGTTAGCGAGATAAAGTTTCAGTCCTGTAATATATAAACAATCCCTTTATCGCCGTCCACTTTGAGCTTCATCCCAGTTTTGATCGCCGCAGTTGCATAACCTGAGCCTACCACGGCAGGCAAACCGTATTCGCGGCAGACGATGGCGGCATGGGACATGATCCCCCCTACGTCTGTAACCGCCGCTCTTACTTTGGTAAATATAGGCGCCCAACTCGGCGAGGTGGTCGGCGCCACCAAGATCTCGCCTTCTTTTAAAGTTCCCAGTTCGGACGGACCGCGCACCACCCTGGCAATCCCTTCCACCACACCGGGCGAACCGGCATGACCTTGCAGATGCTTCATATCTTCCGTTTTTACCGAACCGGCGTCGAGCCAGCCTGCAAGGCGATCGGTGGTAATCCCCCACAGGACGATGGTGAATGGTTCGGACACAACTTCAGGCGGCACTCCCAGCGCCGGCGGCGGGGTATATTCCCGGAATTTTTCCATGACACCTTTGCGCCACTCGATTTCCTGGGGCCAGTAAGAAGCGCCGCAGGCTTTGACTCCGGTTGCCCAGGCGCAGACCAGGTCGTAAAGCGCCTGACCGATTTCAAAGCGGTTTAAATACCAGATGTCTTCTACATCTTCAAAGAACCCGTGCTTGACAAAAATCCTGGACAATTCCCTCATCTTTCCGTAAATCACACTGTGAGACCAGTGTTCAACGTAAAACGAATGGTCTTCAGTGTACGGAAACACTCTCTGGGAGATAGTCAGCAACTGGTTGAAGGTATCTTTGTCTTCTTGAGTCCGCAAAAGAGAAGTATATTCGGCAATGATCCTGTCTCTTTCTTCAATTAGCTTCTGGGTAGGACGATCAATGTTTTCTCCTCTTTCCAGCAGAAGAATATAGTTCTTGATCGACATAAAAGCAATTTCCGGCCGGTCCAGCCAGCAGTAGTGATCGTGGTACCATCCTGTTCCGGAAGACATGTAGAACCACGGGTATTTGGACTGTTCCAACTCTTCAAGCCACTTTTTGCCCGCCTCGCTTTCACCGAGGACGGCGACAATCTCAGCCGGAAGGGAGTCATCCTTGAAAGCGCCGGCCACGCCCAGTCTGACGGCTGATTTCGCCAGTTCTTTCAGGCGCTGGTCCGGTTGGAAGAGCATAACGTCGATCCCGGCGACCATCTTGGTAATGGTGCTGTCCTCCATGCCTGGAAAAGCCTTGTGGCAAAAGTCGGCAAAGGTAACAAAAGCAGCATAACCGAGATTCAAAAATTCAAAATGGTACTGCCAAACCAGCAATGCGCTTTCAATCAGGTGATTATATTTTTTGGTGAGTTCGAAGCCGCTGCTGCGACCCACACCCTCATAAACAATGGAGGAGTCTTCCATGTCCGGCAGGTCTTTAAAATCAATGTTTTCGATCTCCTTGATCAGCGCTTCCATTTTACCCTTCCAACGTCCATAGAGTTCATCCCAGTTTTCGTAATAATAGCCGGCTCTTTGCAAAAAATGCTGAAGCCTTTCTTCAACCTTCTTCGGATCGGTTACCGGAACAGGAGTTATGTAAATATAGCCGTTGACAATACGGTGATCGACACCCAAAGCAGGCGGGATCATGAAAATTCGGGTGTTGAATTGAGATAGACCGACATACCACCCTTCATCCCAGATCAAATCAAACGGATACATCGGCTCGGGATAATGAAGTCCGTCGTAAAACCAGAGCATTTTGTTTTCGTAAGCTTCCCGCTCCTTGTCCATTCCAAACCGGTAGTAATACGGGTACATCCTTTCCCAGCCTTCTGTACCAGGAATGGAGGGAACCTCACCCGGGTTCATAAACTTGCGATCTGCGGACATCCTTAAACCTCCTCAAAACATTTTTAAGTTCCAGGGCCGCAATTGGGCACTTTTTATGAATAGCATGCATCACGTCCTCTACTTCGGATTTACCCCTACCTTGACGTATGTACTCATTTTTGTTAATATAAAAAAGTATAAAGCTGCAGGCGCGGGCTAGCTAGGCCATGCGCTTTCAGGCTCGAAAAAGCCGACGCCGGTTCGATCCTTGGCCGGGAGGACCGGAGTGGGCAATTTTTTTAAGTAATTCTCGCAGGATTAACAAAAATTTTAAT
>CBEULQ010000015.1:0-14562 GCA_965543975.1 uncultured Desulfocucumis sp.
CACTTGTCTGACCCCCATGATGAAGGCTCGGAGGAATATCTCATTATTTCGGAGGGAACCCTTGAACTAGTCGTAGGAGCGGAAAATTACAAGCTGGGGCCGGGTGATGCGGTTCGCTACCGTGCAGACAAACCACATATTTACCGCAACGACACAGACGAAGTAGTTAGATTTCATAACATTATATATTACCCTTGAAAAAATAGTTGTCGCTCCATACTGCCATCTATAATGAAAGGCAAGGACTCTCGTTGATAGGAGATTCTGTAACAAAAGTAAAACTGACCTTAATGATACCCCCTGGGATATAACTTATGGTTTTGAACTGCTTATTCTTTTTATCAAATCCTGTGGGAGTAAAAAAAGATCATGCAACCCAGCCTAAAGAATAGCGGGTCATGCTATTAGCTTTTTTACTCTAAAAAAAGCCCTACCGTATTTCCTATGGCAGGGCTTGTGCATTTTGCTTGAATGGTAAGTGCGACAAGGAGAACCGTCCCTTTGTCGCATCTCCTTGTCGCTGGCGTATAGGTAAAAAGCCCTGCCGCATTTATACGGCAGGGCTTTTTGCATTACGTTTAGTGTACGAAGAAGGAATGTGCTGCGCTGTTTACTATTTCAGACAGGGGGCCGGGGTAGATACCGATGTACAGCGTGGCCAGCAGGGCTACCAACAGTGTCAGGGTAACCGGTCCGCTTACCTGTATGGGGGCGCTGCCCTCCGGAGGATCGTCCCGATACATCACCAACACCACCCGCAGGTAGTAGTACACCGACACCATGCTCATGACCATACCAATGAATGCCAGCCAGAGGTAGTCATCCACGATGGTTTTGAACAGGTAAAACTTTCCGGCAAAGCCCGCCAGGGGAGGAATTCCCGCCATGGAGAGCAACACCGCCAGCATCACCGCGGCCATCAGCGGCGAGCGCTGGGCCAGTCCGGCATAATCCTTTATTTCATCACTGCCGGTTTTATTATAGAAATAAGCAGCTACCGTAAAAGCTCCCACTGTGGCGAACACATACAGGAACCCGTAGAACATTACACCTTTGATGCCGGCCTCGGAGGCGGTGACCAGACCCACCAGGATATAACCCGCCTGGGCGATACTGGAGTAGGCCAGCATCCTTTTGATGTTGGTCTGGGGAATTGCCACCAGGTTGCCGATTATGATGGTAACCGCAGCCAGTATTGCCACCAGCATGGTCCAGTTGGCCCAGATGCCCGGCAGAGCCTCCACAAATACCCTCAGCAGCACTGCGAAGGAAGCCGCTTTGGAGCCCACCGCCAGGAAGGCAGTGACCGGGGTAGGGGCGCCTTCGTAAATATCCGGCGACCACATGTGGAAAGGCACCGCGGAGATTTTAAAGCCAAGACCCGCAACCAGCATCACCAGACCCAGCATAAGCGCCGGTGAGGGATTCAGGGCAACCATCCGGCCAACCTCGGGAATCAATATAGATCCGGAAATACCATAAATCAGGCTGAGACCGTACAGCAGCACCGCCGAAGACATTCCCGCCAGCAGCACGTACTTCATGCCGGCCTCCACCGATTTTGTCTCCGTCCGGCGGAAGCAGACCAAAACAATGAAGGATATGGTCATCAACTCAAGACCAAGGTACAGTGTGATGAAGTCACCGGCCGAGGCCATTACACACATACCAAGGGTGGCAAACAGCATCATGCTGTAATATTCGCTCTGGTCACCCAGGTATTTATCCACATGACGCATGGAACCCAGGATCACCAGGAATGCAGCCACCAGGAAGGTAATCTTGAAGAACATGGCGTAGCGGTCCACCACAAACATTCCCTCGTAGAGGGAGCCCTGGTTGTTCCAGCCCGCCACCACCAATCCGATTACCCCCAGCAGGGAGATGGTGGTAAACCAGCCCAGACCCTGCCTGGAGCCCTTGGGGATGATCAACCCGAATATGAGCACCATCAATCCCAGGGAAGCCAGCGCAATTTCAGGGATCAGCAATGACAGATCTATTTGCATTTAGAATTTCCCCCCTATCTGCAGCACATCCTGAATCTGTGCCATCAGAGGCACCGCGCCGCTGTTAATCATATCAAACAACAGGGAGGGAAGCAGTCCACCAGCCAAAAGCACGGTGCCCAGCACCACCAGGGGTACCAGTTCCGGGCCGCGTATATCCACCAGGTGGTCATATTCCGGCCTTGGAGGTCCGAACAGCGTATTGGCACCGGCCCTCAACACGTACAGGGCGCACAGTATGATACCCGCAATACCGGCCACAGCCAGTCCGCCATATACCTCAAAGGCACCCACAAAGATGGTGAATTCCGGTATAAAGGTAACCAGGCCGGGCAGTCCCAGGGAAGCCATACCTGCCAGCATGAAGGCCACCGCCAGTCGCGGGGTCTGCCTGGCAAGGCCGCCCAGATCCGGGATCCAGCGGGTATGAGTCTTCTCGTAAATGAATCCGATGGTGGAGAAGAACAGGGCCGCCATTACACCGTGACCGAACATGTTGGCCACCGCACCGTTGATGCCGATAACGTTAAGGCAGGCAATGGCCAGCATAACGTAACCCATGTGACTGACTGAGGAGTAACCGACAACATATTTCAGGTCCTTAACCGCCAGGGCTCCAAATGCAGCGTAGGCCACTCCGGCCACACCCAGCACCGCCATGTAGGGCGCCCAGAACTGGGCACCGATGGGCAGGGTAACCAGGGCGATTTTAACCAAACCGTAGCCACCGATCTTTTTCAGAACACCGGCGTGAATCATGGACACCGCAGTGGGGGCGCCGGCGTAACCGTCGGGCGACCAGGAGTGGAACGGCCACATGGAAATCAATGAACCGAAGCCGAACAGCATTAGCCCGAATAACCATATCTGATCATACCGCCCCAGCTGTCTTCCAGCCTCAGCCAGTGCCGTAAAGCTCATATCCGGTGCGCCGAGAATGCCCACCGACTTCATGAACAGTGCGATGACACCGACCAGCAGGAAGGCAGATCCGATCAAAAGGTATATGGTCAGCTTCATAGCGGCGTATTCCTTGGTAACCCTCTTGGTGCTGCCCCAGATGATTACCATGACGTAGATGGGAATTACCACTACTTCGTAGAACAGCAGGAATATAAACAGGTCGTGGGCTATGAATGTTCCCATAACCCCGGTTACCAGCACGCAGAAGAGTACGAAGAACTCCCTGGGCCGGTTGTTAACATTCCAGGACGCGAATATAGCGCAAAAACCGATAAGGTTGGTCAACAGCAGCATGGGCAGGCTGATGCCGTCCACTGCCATGAAATAGCTCACGCCAAGGTCTTCAATCCAGGGTATCTTCTCCACAAACTGAAGGCCGCCCAGAGCCTGGTCGTAGGCAAAATAGACGTACAGCGAAAGAGCCAGGGATACGAATGTGCCCACAGCCGCCACGCACTTAATCAGCTTGCCCTCATCCCTGGGAATGAACACCATGAACAGGGCAGCGGCCACCGGAGCCAGCATGATGGTGGTCAGTACAGGAAATCCGCTCATCTATTTAACACCTCCCAGCATCAGACCGGCGGAAGACGGGTCGCTAAAGGCAAGTATCACGGCCACGGCCAGAACACCAAGGAAGAACACCAGGGCATAGTTCTGCAGGCGGCCTGTTTGTGATATCCGCGTACCTTCACCGAACAGCCTTGTTACGGCAGCTATACCGTTGACGATGATGCCGTCCACAACATAGATATCAAACAGGAAGAACAGTTTGGCGGCGCCGTCAACTATGCTGTGGTTGAACCACAGGTAAATCTCGTCGATATAGAACTTGTTAAATGACAGGGTATGCAGCGCGCGGAATTTGTCCGCCAGGGCATGGGCCTTGGCTTTGGATTTGTCCACGCAATACAACTGGTAAGCCAGGAAGATACCGGCACCCGCCAGCACCACCGAACCCAGCATAATCATATAGTTGGCATGCGGATGATGCGCTTCGTGGAACCAGATCCAGTTGGCCCAGTTGATATCCCACGGAGTCCAGGGAGTGCCCACCAGACCGCCCACAGTGGCCAGGAAAGCCAGCACAATCAGCGGGAAAGTCATGAAGGCAGGGGACTCATGCGGGTGGTTCTCAGGCTTCTCGTCACCGAAGAAAGCCAGGAAGATCAGCCGCCACATATAGAAGGCAGTCATAAAGGCGGTAAGAGCCGCCATGGCAAACAGTACGTAATGACCGCTGTTAAAGGCCATCAACAGAATTTCGTCCTTGCTCCAGAACCCGGCAAAGGGAGGAATACCGGCAATGGCCAGTCCGCCTATTACAAAGGTCCAACCGGTGATGGGCATTTTCTTGATAAGTCCGCCCATCTCCCACACATCGGCCTTGTGGTGCAGCGCATGCAGAACGGAACCTGCGCCAAGGAACATCAGGGCCTTGAAGAAAGCGTGGGTCCAGAGGTGGAACATGGAAGCGGTAAGACTTCCCACACCAAGGGCCAGCATCATGTAGCCCAGCTGACTAACCGTGGAGTAGGCCAGTATCCGCTTGATTTCCCGCTGGGTAAGGGCGATGGAGGCCGCGAACAGCGCGGTGAAAGCGCCGGTGACGGCAACCAGTTCCATGGCTGCGGGAACTTCACTGAAGAGGAACATGGTCCGGCCCACCAGGTACACACCGGCAACCACCATGGTGGCCGCGTGAATCAGTGCGCTAACCGGGGTGGGACCTTCCATGGCGTCCGGCAGCCACACGTGCAACGGAAACTGACCGGATTTGCCGATTGGTCCTATGAATACCAGCACCGCTATCAATGTCAGCACGCCCGCTGTGGTATATTCCTCGAAGTGATGAATCTTCTCGGACAATTCCACCATGTCCAGGGTACCGAAAACGATTTGCAAGGACAACAGGCCAAGCAGCAGGCCGAAGTCCGCCACCCGGCAGGTGACGAAAGCTTTTTTGGCCGCTTCCCTGGCGGATACCTTATGGGTAAAGAAGCCGATCAATAGATACGAACACAGTCCCACCAGCTCCCAGGCCACGAACATCTGCAGCAAGTTGCTGGAGATTACCAGCAGGAGCATGGAGGAAGCGAACAGGGACAGATAGGAGAAGAACACCGAAAAACCGGGATCTCCCTCCATATAGCCCACGGAATAAATTTGAATCAGTGACGCCACCAATGTAACCATGAATATCATCATGGCCGAGGTGGGGTCCAGTTGTACCCCCACGTTAACCGCCAGATCCGGCGCCCCGGGCAATCCCAGGGAGAACCAGCGGGCAGCGTAAACCAGGGGTTCTTCGGTATATGCATGATTGGTGAATATCCCGTAAGCAGCCAGGGTGGCTATCACGCATGAGGAAACCATGCAGGTGACAGACACCAGGGCGCTTAACTTTTGCCACGGCCGAGTCAAAAATATGATAATGACGAAGGACAGGGCGGGCAGAAGCGGCACCAGCCATGCATGCTGCATCGCAAATTCTACCATCTCAGTTCAGCACCTACCTTCATATTTTCTACCACTTGAGCCAGTCAAACTCGTTAAGATTGACGGACAGCCTGTTGCGGTAGATTGCTATGATAATGGCCAGTCCTACCCCCACCTCAGCTGCAGCCACGGTGATTACGAATATGGCGAAAATCTGGCCGATGAAATCCCCTGGGGTAACATATTTACTGAAAGCGATAAAATTTATATTCACCGCGTTTAGCATCAGCTCGATACAAATCAGCACTGAAATGGCGTTCTTCTTCACCAGCACTCCGAACAGTCCGATGCCGAACAGAATCGCCGAAAGCACAACATAGTGGGTGAGGCTAACGGTCAGAGTCAGCTGCATCAACCGTCACCTCCTTGGCCAGTATGATTGCGCCGATAAGAGCCACCAGCAGCAGCAGGGCCGCCACCTCAAAGGGAATAACGTACTTGCTTAACAGCAGGGTGGCTATGTTTTCCACAGTTTTCTCGGGCACGCTGTCGGAGCTGACCAGCCACTGGGTCCTGGCTGAAAGGGCGCCGCACAGAACTATTACCAGGGCTACCACGCCGCCGGCTATTTTGGTCTGGCCGTTGAAAAGGTTTGACTGGCCCATATCTGTCCGGCGAATCAACATGATACCGAAAACCACCATGATACAGACAGCGCCGGCATATACCATTACCTGTACGGCTGCCAGGAAGTCGGCATTCAAGGTCAGGAAAAGTCCGGCCATGGAAACGAAGCATACTGCCAGCCAGAGCACCGAGTGGACAATGTTTTTCATAAACACCACCAGCAGGGCTGAGACGATAATATGGGCTGCCAGTACATAAAAAGCAACGGCCGTCCAGTTAATGCTATCCACTAATCCCATTTATCAACCCTCCTCGCCTTTGGCCTTGGCCTTAGCGGCGGCCGCCTGGGCAGCAGCGGCTTTGGCAGCCTCTTCAGCCTCCGCGGCAGCTATCTCTTCCGGCGTGGGAGCTGGGCGGTCAACCAGCGTAAGGCGCACATTGTTCCGGAAGTACTGGTTCATGTCGATAACGCTGCTGAATTTAAGAGCATCCTTGTTGCAGGCCTCCACGCAAAGACCGCAGAAAAGGCAGTATTCAATGCGCATAACATATTTCAACAGTATCTGCTTTTTGCCCAGTTTGGCCTTCTCCAGTTGAATCACCTTGTTGGGACAGGCGTTGGCGCACAGCCCGCAGGCGATACACTTTTCCTCAATCAGTTCAAAACGGCCGTGGAACCTCGGGGACATCACTATTTTCTCGTCAGGATACTCTACGGTAACCTTCTTTCTGAAAAACCAGCCCCAGGTAATTTCCAGGCCCTTTATCAATCCTTTTCCGAACATTCAATCACCACCCTATCGCCCGGTAGATGTACATGCCAACGCCGGTAACGAAAATGTTGGCCAAGCAAAGGGGTATCAGCACCTTCCAGCCAAATCCCATCAACTGGTCAATCCTGAGACGCGGGTATGTCCAGCGAACCCACATGAAAACGAAGATCATAGCGTACATCTTCAGGAAGAACCAGAGCCAGGAGGGAATAAAGGTCAGGCCGAAGGGAGCCAGCCAGCCTCCCAGGAACACCACGGTGCACATGGCGGAAATAAGCATAATACTGGCATACTCGGTCAGGAAGAACATGGCAAAACCCATGCCGCTGTACTCTGTATAAGGACCCGCGATGATTTCCGACTCACCTTCCACCAGGCAGAAGGGCGTACGGTTGGTTTCCGCAAGACCCGCCACAAAATAAATCAGGAAAGCCAGCGGCTGCGTGAATATAAACCAAACATTTTCCTGGGCGTAAACTATTTCCGACATATTCAGGGTACCGGTTATCATCACTACGCCCAATAACGCCAGCACCAGGGGCAATTCGTAACTCACCATCTGGGCCACAACCCGCATGCCGCCTATCAGTGAGTATTTGTTGTTGGAAGCCCAGCCACCGGACCATAATATGATGGAACTTAAGGATGCCACGGCGGCAAAATAGAATACACCGATATTCATGTCGATGGCCGCCATGTTTTCCCCGAAGGGAAGCACTGCATAAATCATAAACGGCGGCGCAAAGATAAGAACCGGGGAAAGGAAATACGGAACTTTATCCCAATATTTGTTCCAGGTATATTCCTTGGAAATCAATTTGCCGATGTCGGCGGCGGTTTGCAACAGCCCTTTGGGTCCGACCCGGTTGGGGCCGACACGGCACTGGATAAAGGCCGCAACCTTACGCTCCATGTACACCAGCCAGAGGGCGTTTACCAGAATGAATACCAGGATAGCCACCAGTTTGGCCACCATCAGGATGACGTCATTCCACAGCACGGGTACGCCGGCGCCATCCAGCAGGCCATTTAATCCTGCGGCTATACCTGTGAAAATATTTTCACCCATGCCTCTTCTCCCCTTTTCGAATTTCGAAACGCAAAGTTCGAATTTCGAAATGTTTTAATTTAGCAGTCCACCTCTCCCAGCACAATGTCAATGCTGCCCAGGATAGCGATAACGTCGGCTATTTTCCAGCCTTCGCAAAGCTTGGCCAGGTATCCCAGGTTGATAAAGGACGGGCGGCGGAAGTGCACCCGGTAGGGTTTAGGACTGCCGTCGCTTACCACGTAAGCCCCGTAAAGACCCTTGGAACTTTCGATCTCGGCGTAAGCGTCTCCCACAGGCGGCTTGAGCACCTTGGGCACCTTGGCCATAAAAGGGCCTTCGGGCAACTGCTCCAGTGCCTGCTGGATAATCCTCAGGGACTGGCGCATTTCAATAATTCTAATGCGGAAGCGGTCGAAACAGTCGCCGTTGCAGCCCAGGGGAACTTCAAAGTCAAAACGGTCGTAAACGCTGTAAGGACGGGCCTTGCGCACGTCATAGTTTACACCGCTGCCCCTCAGTACTGGACCGCTGAGGCTGTAATTAATTGCCACTTCCGGGGGAATTATACCCACGTGCTTGGTACGGGCCTGGAAAATCTCGTTGCCGGTAATCAGTCCGTCGTACTCGTCGCAGGCTGCCGGGAACTTTTCAATGAACTTTTTAATCATAGGGAAAAATTCCTCAGGCAGGTCCTCGGCCACGCCGCCCACGCGGAAATAGCTGAAGGTCATACGTGAGCCAGAAATGGCTTCCAGCATATCCAGCACGTCTTCCCGGTCACGGAGCGGATAGAAGAATGCTGTAACACCACCGATATCCATGCCATAAGCGCCGGTGGCTATCATGTGGCTGGCAATCCGGGAAAGCTCGCCCACAATAACCCTGATATATTCAGCCCGCTCGGGCACTTCTATGCCCATAAGCTTTTCCACCGCAGCCACATAACCCCAGTTCATCAGCATACCGGCCAGGTAGTCCATCCTGTCGGTATAGGGTATGACCTGGGTGTAGGTCCTGGCCTCGGCCAGCTTCTCAATACCCCTGTGCAGGTATCCCGGCGTTGGAGTAGCCTTTACCACCGTCTCACCATCCAGTTCCAGTATAATCTGGAACACACCGTGGGTACTGGGGTGCTGGGGACCGAGGTTCAGGGTATAGGTTTGTGTTTTCATTTACCACACCTCGTTTCGGTCGTCAGTTATAAGTCGCCGGGGAATCACAACCGCCGGTCGCCAGTCATCCGGTAATCTTCTGACGTCCGCTTTCCGGCGTCCGGCAACTATTCCCTGCCACCCTCGCACTTAAAGTCCTTGCGCAGCGGGTGCCCATTGAAAGTATCCAGGAGTAAAATCCGGGTTGGATGGTCGGGATAACCTGTGAAGTTAATTCCCATCAGATCGTATGTTTCCCGCTCCTGCCAGTTGGCCCCGCCCCACAGGGGGCACAGGGATGGGACGGAAGGATTGTCCTTGTTGGCCAATTTCACTTTTACCATCAGGTCGAAACCATTGGTAATTGAAATAAGGTTGTATTCGGTCTCAAAACGGTCATTGTATTCCGCAGCAGTAAGATTGGTGAGAAAATCCAGGGCGTAATCCGGGTTTTCCTTGACCTCGGTCATAAAGGGAATCAGGTCGTCCGCGGATACAATTACCGTCTGGTTCTCCAGCACTTCAATGTTGGGGAATTTCTCCTGCAGCGCCTGCATCAGTTCGGCTGGTAATTGATAATTAGCCACGGATCTGACTCACCACCTTCGGATTGAGGATCTTTTGTTTAATCATCAAAAAGGCTTCGATAACAGCCTCGGGGCGGGGAGGACATCCGGGAATATAGGCATCTACCGGAATCAGTTTGTCCACGCCGGGCACTACATGGTATGAATCCACAAAGGGACCGCCGGATATGGCGCAACTTCCCATGGCAATGACCCACTTGGGCTCGGCCATCTGCTCGTACAAACGCTCCACAAAGGGAGCAGCCTTGTGGGTAACAGTACCACACACCAGCATTACATCCGCCTGGCGGGGTGACCCACGCGCCACCTCATAACCAAACCGAGACAGATCAAAACGGGGCATATTGACTGCCATCAGACCCTCAATGGCGCAGCAGGCCAGACCGAAACCCAGGGGCCACAGGGAGTGGGCCCGGGCCAGGTTAAAAACCTTCTCCAGCGGAGCAATATGGACCAGGCGTTTTACCTCATTAACAACCACCGGATCATCAGTGAGTTTTTCCACCGGGTGGGTGTCCTTTGTTACTTCCATTCTAACGCTCCTTCCTTCCAGGCGTACCACAATCCTACGACTAGGATAAAGATAAAGATAATCATTTCAATGAATGCAAACAATCCCAGGCTCTGGAACTTCACTGCCCATGGATACAGATAGATTGTTTCCACGTCGAATATTACAAACAAAAGGGCGTACAGAAAATAGCTGGTTTTGAACTGTACCCAGGTAGGACCGATGGTATCCACACCGCACTCATAAACTTCCTGTTTAATTTCATTTCTCCGGTACGGGTGAAACAAAAAACTGGTAAGAATACCTCCTGCTCCAAACACTACACCAATGGCCAGAAATAAAAAGACAGCACCCCAGTCAGAAAGCACATTTCCCCCTCCTTTCTATTTAATTTTAAAATCCACAAAGAGTTTCGGACCCTAGCCGCCGGAATAACGCTTTGGAGACAATTTCCGGCTGAAAAGGACCGCTTCGTGGTCTAATTAAACTTTTACATAATTATTATTATAAAGGAAGCCTGTTAATTAGTAGAGGAACAATAATTAACACATCGACCATATAAACGTATATTTAGCTTCTCCTTAAAGAAGCTTTTGAGAGGCAATTATTTGGTCAATCAATCAGATCCCTAACAGGCGCGAAGCTTTCCCTGTGCAGGGGGCACGGCCCGAAGCGGCGCAGAGTATCCAAATGTTCCGCCGTCCCGTATCCCTTGTGGCGGTGGAAGCCGTACTCCGGGTATAGATAATGGCAAAGCTCCATTAGATTATCCCTGGCCACCTTGGCTAAAATGGATGCAGCCGCAATGGAGGCGCAGAGACCGTCTCCGCCCACCACCGGTGTCTCGGACATGTCGATCCCGGTTTTACAGCGTCCGTCCACCAGTATGTGCCCCGGTTGATGCGCCAAACCCAGAACCGCCCGGCGCATGGCCAGCAGTGAAGCCTGATGGATGTTCAATTCATTAATCTCCCTGACTGTGGACACGCCAATAGCCCAGGCCTTCGACAACTTTTTAATATCAGCGGCCAGGGCTTCCCTCTTTACCGGCGTTAATTGTTTGGAATCGTTAAGGCCGGGTATCATTACCCGGGGCGGCAGGATAACAGCTGAAGCCAGCACCGGTCCTGCCAGGGGGCCCCGGCCGGCTTCATCCACACCGGCCACAGAAAATATTCCCTGCTCCCTTAAGGCATCCTCATACTGGAAAAGACGGTTAAGGCGGGCCTCCTCTTCTAGTATTTTTCGACGCCTTTTTTTAAACTGCATATAAAGCTGCCTAACCCCGGCCCTGGCATCCTGTTCCATGGCCCGCAGCAATTCTTCCTCCAGGCCGTCGGAACCGTCTGCCATTCGTTTAATCTCGGCAACAGTAAGGGATGCGATATCCAAAAATCAACCTCCGGCAATAATGTCAGGTATTAAATTTTTCGAGATGAAAGGACAAATCCCTGCCCCGAATGCAAATATTTTTTAGGTGAACGGTCTTTTCAGAAGTAAGAGGTGGGAGGTGAGAGTTGGGAACCACATCCCACGTCTCACCTCCCACCTCTTATTCTTATGGCAAATCCAGCGTAAACCGCCCGAGGCGACCTTCCCGGAATTCTTTTAACAGGTTAACCGCGCTTTTAAAAGTATCCACCACCATACCGGATTGGAATAAACCTCTCTTGCTGCCCAGCAACTCCAGTAAAACCACCGGGTCCCCGGACAGCTCAGCCTCAATTCCGTAGCGTTCCCGGAGGGTTTGAGGATGGTCCCTGGCCAGCCAATCCAGCAGTTTTAGCGCCACTTCTTCGATATGAAAAACCTCTTCTTTGATGGCTCCGGTCACCGCCAGTTTATAGGCCACTTCCGGATCCTCAAATTTTGGCCAGAGAATTCCCGGGGTATCCAGCAAGTCCATACCGCCTATGCGAATCCACTGACGGCCCCTGGTTACCCCGGGCTTGTTGCCCGTACGGGTTGCCCGCTGACCCACCAGCCTGTTGATAAAAAAGGACTTACCCACATTGGGTATGCCCACAATCATGCAGCGGGGCGACCGGGGCAGCCGGCCCGCAGTCCCCAGGGATATGGTTTTTTCTCCGGCCTGCTGTTTTACCAGGACCGGAACCTTTTTTATACCGCCGCCCCTCACCGAATCCACGGCAACGGCGGCAAACCCCAGGGATCTGTAATAATCCTCCCATCGACGGGTCAAACCTGGATCAGCCAGATCGGATTTGTTCAAAACCACAACCCGGGGCTTTTTGCCGGAAATTTCAGCCAGCATGGGATTGCGGCTGCTGGCGGGAATCCTGGCGTCAACCAGCTCAATTATCACATCCACCAGCTTCAAATTTTCCTGTACCAGCCGTCTGGCCTTGGCCATATGGCCGGGGAACCACTGTATACTCACTTGCGGCGGATAACCTCCGTTACTCATTGTATGACCAATATAACGGTATTATTTCCTACAAAGACAGCTAATCTACTTCCCATCATTTATCAGTCTGACATGCTGGAGCGGCCAGTAAATCATAACAGCCTTGCCAATGATCAAATCTTTGGGCAGAGGACCCCACTTCCTGCTGTCGTCGCTGTTGTTGCGGTTGTCTCCCATCATGAGGTAGCTATCCTCAGGCACCCTTACCGGACCGAAATCTTCATTCATTACCAGCCCCTCGGGCAGATATTTCTCCGGAACCAGTTTATTATTGATATATAGCTTACTGTCCCTGATTTCCACGGTTTCCCCACCCTTGGCGATCAACCGTTTGACAAAATCCCTTTTGGTGTCCAGAGGAAATTTAAACACAACAATATCTCCCCGCTCCGGCTCGTGCAAGCGGTAGGATATTTTACTCACGATAATACGGTCGTTAATCATCAGGGTAGGTTCCATGGAACCTGACGGAATGTAGAAAGGCTGCAGCACAAACATCCTTATTAACACCGCCAGCACGACGGCAATAATCAGCGACTCTAGAATCTCTCTTAAAGGAGATTTCTTCGGGGGTGTGTCAGAACCCATCTGCTCCAATTATGCCACCTCCTGGTGCAAATCAGTAAAATTAACTCATTTAAAAATTTACCCGAAAGCCAAAAAGGGACTGATATACAGTCCCTTTAACCGCTTATTTATTTCCTGCCCTTTTCACGAATACGTGCTGCCTTGCCGCGCAGACCCCGCAGGTAATACAACCTCGCCCGGCGAACGCGACCTTTCCTCAATACCTCAATTTTATCTATTTTCGGAGTGTGTATGGGGAATGTTCTTTCCACCCCGACGCCGTATGACACACGCCTTACGGTAAAGGTTTCGCCCAGGCCTCCACCCCGGCGCCTGATTACTACACCTTCAAAAACCTGAATTCTTTCCCTGGTGCCCTCAATAACTTTCACGTGCACCTTCACGGTATCACCCGGTTGAAAATCAGGAATGTCCTTTTTCAACTGCTCCTGTTCCAGTGACTGTATAAGATTCATATATGTACCCCCTTCCCTGGACGTTCATACCTTGTTCAGTCAAGATAGCGGACCGCCCGTAATCCAACAGAGGTAATTATATCATAAAGTTGTGCACAGCGCAATAAACCATTATTTTGTTCGTTATGTAATATTACAAACATTAAGGAATAATTCATGGTAAATGATAAAAGATTATAATAATTTAATTGCAAACAACCTAGGTGACTTCTATGGGATGGCTTGTCTTCGGAATAATCGCCTGGCTGACAGCATTAATTTTAGTCCCTTTACGGCAATGGAAAAGATTATGGCCCGCAGGAATAATTGCCATGTCAGTTTTATATGCCATCGATTCCACCCTTGTAGGGCTGGGCGCTTTTCAATTTACCAACAGTAACGTTTGGGTTTCCGGACTTCCGGCCCCATACTGGCTCGGCTATTTCCCGGGAGGAGTTTTGTTTGCATATTATTGTCCTCAAATACGATGGTGGGAACTAATTTACATCCTTTTCATGGCTGCAATTCTCCTGGTAATGGAGCTGATAATGCTGGGATTGGGATATTTCCATCATTTAAACTGGAACCCGGTCAAGTCATACATTCTAAACGTGGGTGGTTTCACAGTGACGCTATGGCTGATACAATGGCTGGGGCTTATACACGATTATAAAAAAGATAATAGAATTTAATTCTATTATTCCATGCCTGAACCGGCGCTCCAAAATGCCTTTCTGCTGGCGGACAAAACAACAGCTTCCCATCTAATTTTCCATTGGTTATATTTACCACAGCAATTACCCCAAAAACCTTTTAACAATTTCCGTATTAATTTAGTACATACGCTTTGGAGGGGCTATAAGGTTTCACTTCAATTCATGCTTAATAGCCTCATGGCCGCATGTTCGATTTTTCGTTTTCTACCTACCCCATAAATAGGATCAATCCGGAACCGATGCGAACCTAATCGATCATTCCACTACTTTAACCTTAAACCAGTA
>CBEULQ010000016.1:0-13583 GCA_965543975.1 uncultured Desulfocucumis sp.
GGGGACATTCCTCCGACCCTAAAACCATGCTAAAAAGAGAGGTGTGTCCCCTGACATACGTTGGGGACATTCCTCCGGCCCTAAAGCCATGCTCTAAAGAGAGGTGTGTCCCCTGACATACGTTGGGGACATTCCTCCGACCCTAAAACCATGCTAAAAAGAGAGGTGTGTCCCCTGACCTTATAAGGAGGAGTAAAATGAGTTTTAATTTACCCGAATATAAACATCCCGATTTTAATAAAGAACCTTTTTTGTCGGCACCGGATGCAAATATTAAGTTGGTCGAAAAAAAAGGGGTAGCGCCTGATAAATACCATGCTCTCTCTATTTTCCCCGAGTATTTTAAATTAAACGGGGATTGGGTTCTAGCCCGTGAAAGCCGTATGGATTGTGTTCCTGTTGTAATGAATGACGGAACAGTACAAGCAGTCGAATTCAGAAGCCTCAAAACAGGGGATAAAGTTATTACCGGCAGAACAGAGGACGGCGGTGAAGGGATTTACGTTCATACCAATGGGTTTATATCAGATAAGACCGGGGCTGATATATTTGCCTTTCGCACAGGAAGATCAAGGGAAACAGCTTTTTCTAAAGACTATAATAATCTTTACGATCTTTTGCGTTATGAAAAGGAACATGGTTATATTGTATGGGTTTTGGGCCCCGCCGTTGTATTTGATTACGACTCCAGAGAAGCTCTCTCCGAACTTATAGGAAACGGGTACGCCAATGCAATATTAGCAGGAAACGCTTTAGCCACCCATGATTTGGAAGCAAGTATTCTCGGTACGGCACTGGGTCAAAAAATATATACCCAGGATTTGGTGCCAAATGGGCATTATAATCACCTGGACATAATCAACAAGGCAAGAATGGCCAGCTCCCTGGAAGAGTTCGTTACCTGTGAAAATATAAAAGACGGGGTAGTATATTCCGCCATAAAAAACAAAGTTCCCCTGGTATTGGCAGGTTCCATCAGGGACGACGGCCCTTTGCCTTCCGTGATTGAAGATGCATATAAAGCCCAGGATGAAATGAGAAAACATACCAGAAAGGCCACCACCCTTGTTTGTCTGGCAACGCAGCTGCATACCATAGCTACTGGAAATATGACTCCTTCCTATATAGAAAAAAACGGTGTAATAAGACCAGTTTACATTTATTATGTAGATATTGCGGAATTTGCAGTGAATAAATTAAGAGACCGGGGATCTTTATCTGTGACAACCATTGTAACCAATGTTCAAGACTTTTTAGTGAACCTTAAAAATAACTTGATATAAATAGGGTTACTGGCGCCTCTCGCTGAGTTGAATTATTGAAAAAGCTTTTCTGCCACCTCCAGGGGTGCGGACGTAACCGGATGCTCCGCACCGCTGCGGAGAAAACCACGGGACGGTTAATCAAGCCTCTTCCGGCACATAATTATACTATTTAGACTGGCGATACAGCCGTACAATCTGTTCGTCCGGCTCAGTTCCCACTTCTTTTTTTAGGAGGCGCCGGTATTTGAGATATTGACTGCGGGCTGCATCCCGCTGCCCCTTCATAAGAAGAAGGCGGATAACTTCTCCCTGACCCGTTTCGTGCAAAGGCTCCCACTCGATAACTTCCTGCCATAGCTCCAGCGCCTCTGAGCTTCTGCCGTTTCTTTCGGCGTATTGAGCCAGCGTTACCAATACTTTAAGAAATTGCTGGCGTAGTTTTTCTCTGACCGGCACCGGCCAGACGGCATAAGCGTCCTCAGCCAGCAAATCCCCGCGGTAAAGCCGGCGGGCCTCTTTCAGGTGAACCACAGCTGCTTCCGGCTCGGTTTCCAGCCGATTAAAAGCTAAGTTGCAGGACTGGTTAAAGGCTTCCACATCCACTTCCTCCACCAGTCCTGCATCCAGGTAGATCATTCCGTCACGTACAGCCACATACTCTATTTCCCGGGGCAATCCGGCGTTAAGCATCTTCCGCAGTGCATAAAGGGTGACGTAAAAGACATTGGCAGCCTTTTCAGCTGTCAGATCCTGCCACAGAATGTCCACTATAACGTCTTTAGGCACTTTTTGCCCCAGTCTTAGGGCGAGGAACTTCAACATTATTTTACTCTTGCGCCGGGGCCAGTGCCGGTCATCCAGCCGTTCCCCTCCCCGGTAGATTTGAAAGTCGCCCAAACAGTAAATACACAAACGAGGTATATTAGCCCCCGGAATGTCCCCGGTTAGTGCCGACCCACAGCAACCTGTAGCCGACCCAGCATCTTCAGCCCGGCCGGAAGCATTTAGGACAGCGGCGCAGGCCTGTTTCAGGACAAATTTACTTAGCTCTCTCTCCTGCTTGGCCAAGAACGAAAATTTACTGACATGTTGATGACACTTTTGCAGCAGAATAGGCTCCGCTTTTCCGGTCCGTTGAAATAATCCGTAGAACCGCCAAAAATCAGCCAGTGCCAGATGGTATTCATCCTCCCAGTCGGAGAAGACAGAGGCTGCTTCATCCAATAACTTCAGGCCGGTGTCAAGGTTCTCACCGCCGGCCGCGATGGTGGCGGAAGAAAGATTCAACTTTGCCATGGCCTCCAGCCAGCAATCGTTCATTCCCCTGGCCATTTCCGAGGCATGCAAGGCCTCTTCCAAAGCAGGCCCTGTTTCACCCCGTAGGCGATAAACAATACTACGCCCCAGCGACAGAACCAATTCGGCTTCCAGATTTGGTTCCACCAGGGCCAATGCATCCGCCGCCCATCCATGCAGGAGTTCCGTTTGCCGGTAATCCGCCGGTTCCCGAAAACAATGGGCAAGGGCTTCGCCCAGAATGGCCAGAACAGCAGTGCTTGAAGCTGTTTCTTTTCCCTGGTATAACCTCTGGACAGACTGAAATTTCCTTATAGCGCCGTCCGGTTCGCCCTGCTTGAGAAGAACCTCGCCACCAATCAGAAGGGATCGTGCCTTCAGGGGAATATTTCCGGTAACCTCCGCCGCTATGGCTGCCCGGTCCACCAGTTTCACGGCTTCCGGGAAACAACTGCGCCGGCAGCAGTAAAAGAGTGCCCGGTCCAGGTAAACCTCCGCCTCTGCCGCCATCTCCCCGGAAGAACGGTATTGATCTGCAGCCTCGTCAAAGAATCGGCACGCCCGCTCCGCATCGCCTGTCCGGGCGGTCCAAAGGGCCAGGTAGTGCAACACAGCGCCGCGAAGCCTGGGATCGTCGGAGTCCACCTCACCCAGGGCCTGGCGGTAGACAACCCCGGCGTCATGTTGTTCCCCCCGGGCTGAAAAGGCGCTTCCCTGAGCGCAGAGAGCCCGGGTCAGGCCGGCCGCGTCACCCATCCGGCCAAAAGCCCCGGCGGCCCGGCGCAGCCAGTCCAGCCCTGCCCGGTATTTGCCGGCCCGGACGCAGGCTTCCCCGTATTCCAGAAGAATCCCGGGGAAAGCGTCCGCCATTTGCCCGGGCAGAGCCTCAAGCAAGGCTCCCAGGGGCGCCAGGCGTCCCTGTCTCAGCAGCAGGGGAGCCGTCTGCTGGAGGACCGGTCCGACACTGCCGAAGTCTCCCGCCGCAATCAGGTGGGGAAAAGCCTCCACCGGCTTTCCCCGGGAAAGGTAAAACCCGGCCGCCCGTCGCTGAGCATCCCGGTAACTCTCGACGTCTTCTTTAAGCCGGGTCAGCAGGTAATCGTAAAAGAGTTTGTGGTAGCGCAACTTGCCGGCCATGCGCACCACCGGAAGGCCGCGGCTGGATAGGCATTCCACCAGGGCTGTCCCGTCCTTGCGGGCAAAAACATTGTTAAAGAGTTCTCCGTCCCACTCCGGGAAAACTGCCGTCTTGAGTAAAACCTCCCTGATCTCCGGGGGCTCTCCGGATAAGATTTCTTCCATAATCTCTTCGAAAAGATATGCAAAGCCCTTCTCCTGCCTAAACATGCCGGTTACATCAGCCGGAACGGCGCCTCCCGCCAGGGCCTGCCTGACCAGCTGCAGCCCCATCGGCCAGCCGTGAAGCATCTCCCAGATTTGCTCCACCGCATTCCCGGACAAAGACGGGCTGGATTCTCCCGCAAAAAATTGTTGGGACTCCGCCAGGGTAAAGCCCAGTTCTTCCGGACCCAGTTCTATAGCCCGCCCGGCCGCCGACAGTCCCGGCAGCATCCTGAGACGGACCCGGTTCCGGCTTAAAAGGACAAAATGGACCTGGGGAGGAAAGTGCTGAAGAAGGGAGTCCAGAACATCTTTTACTTCTTCACTGCCGGCCACCAGGTGATAGTCTTCCAGCACCACCAGCAGCCCCCGACCCTCCAGGCTGTTTTCCAGTATGTCCGCCGCTTTTTCGATGAGCCTGCCCCGGGCCTGCCAGTGGACCTGCCGCAGTATTTTTTCCCGCGCCAGGGCGGCTTCAAAGGATGGTAAGCCAAGGGCCACGCCGTGCAACAGGAATTGCAAAAAAACCATTCCGTCGCCATCACCGCCGTCCAGGCTGAGCCAGGCGAAGGGTTGCCGGGACCGGCGCGCAAAACCGGCCGCCACAGTGCTCTTCCCATAGCCGGCCCCGGCCACTATACAGGTAAGCCGTCTCACTGGCCCGCCGTCCAGCAATGCCAGCAGGCGCTCCCGGGGTAGGTAACCTATAGGGGGTTCGGGTGGCCTGAATTTGCTTTTGGGAAAAATAGTCAACATACGCAGACTTCCCTCTGGATAAATGTCGAATAAATGTATATTCTATCAAATAATCCCAGTATCCTCTTCTAAAAAAAGACCCCGGCATAAGAATTTGCCGGAGTCTTCTGTGGTACCGCCTTACCGTATAAAAAATCCGGGCAGCTATCTGCCCGGATTTGCTAATTCCCTGTATTAGTAACCAAACAAAGACTTTCGTTCCAATTTTTATTAACGTCATCCATAAGATCATCTGAATTTTTCAAAAGAACTTCATGGAAAGCCGGAGCAGGTTCCCGTCAGGCAAGCGCATGATATTTATATCATTTACCAGGTTTTTGATCATGTACAACCCCCAGCCCCTGGCTGCTTCATCCCCCTGAATCTTATTTTGCAGGGAAGGCTCCGAAGAAGGGAGGGTAAAAGGCGGGCCGGTGTCGGCGACATCCACTTCCAGCAAGCCGGGGCCAGTCCTGAAAGTCAACTTTACCGGCAGGCAGGGGTCGTAACCGTGGGCGTGCTCCATGGCGTTGAGGCAGGCTTCGCTTACAGCAGTGGCCATATCCTGGGCCGCATCGTCCCCCGCCCCCTCAAGCCGCGCCAGCTCCGCCGCCACCGCCATCGCCACCTTTTCGCATCCCCGGCGTGAAGGAATTTGCAATTCCGTCGTCATTGACATAGAAGCCACATCCCTTTAATAAGGAAGAAGACATACCTTTTTCGGCTATCTAATTTCCTTACTTCAATTGGGGACATTCCTTTGTCGAAATTTTATATAAAATATTTTTAATGCAACCCAAAAGGTGTGTCCCCTGACATTTTAACACTTTTCACAAAGAAATGTCCCCAACTGTACTTTTATAAACAGTGTAAAGGGGAGGCCTTACAGAAATCTTACAGAAAATCAATGGCGGGCATCTTTGCTAAATTTTTTTAAAATACTTTTATAAAATTGCAACCAGATCATTCATCCGATTTATACAATCGAATCGTTTAATACAAAAAACTGTTCCCCTCAAAGAGAACAGATGACTGGCGACACTATATGAAAAAATAACGGCTTTTTGCGCCAGATGCCTCGCAGAAGATCTCCACAGGTATTAAAAACGTACCGTTAACCTTCACGGCGCACCACCAGCAAGGTGAGGTCGTCCTCCTGTTCGCCGCCGGCAAACCGGAACACCTTGTCGATAACAGATGATATGAAAGCTTCACTGCCGGAGGCGGAAGAAAAACGAAAATCATTTATAAACCGCTGGAAACCGTAAAGTTCTCCGGTCACGTTCCGGGCTTCGACAATTCCGTCAGTGTAAAAGGCAATTCCAGCTCCCGGGGGAATTGTCAGGATTATATCACTGTAGGAGATCCCACTCACCAACCCCAGAGGCAGCGCCCCTGTTTCAGCCAAATCAGGGTCTGAGCCGTCCAGGAAAAACCGGACCGGGCTCAAATGCCCAGCGCTGGCCAGGGTACAGGTTCCGGCTGCGGGGTCGAACACGGCGTAAAGTGCAGTGATAAACATCCCTCCGGAAACAGTGCCGCAGATGAGTTCGTTCACCCTGCTTAAAACCGCTGCGGGGCTTTCTTCCCGGGGCGCTTCAGCCCGCAGCAGGCCGATCACCGCTGCCATCAGCAATGCCGCCGGCATGCCCTTTCCCACCGCGTCACCCACAGCCAGGCCGAAGCGTCCGCCCTGCAGGGGTATGTAGTCGTAAAAATCGCCCCCCACCTGCCTGGCGGGCAGCGACATTCCTGCGACTTCCCAGTCCGGTAAAGAAGGGAAATTTTTTGGCAGCAATTCTGCCTGTACAGAGCGCGCCAGCGCCAGTTCACGGTCCACGTCCCGGTAAATTAAGGCCACCTGCTGCTGCAGGCGGTTAAAGGCCACCACCAGGTCCCCTACCTCATCCAGCGAAGTCACCGCCAGCGTCTGGTGCAGGCCGGGCCGGATTCCCCGGGTTATTTGCTCCAGCTTATCGGTAACCAGGACAATGTCACGGACCGTGTCGGAAGCGGTTACAACACCGACAACGATACAGAAAACAGAAATCAATACGGTAAGCACTAAAACCAGGCCTATGGGCAAGGGTTTGCCTGCCAGCGGGAAAAACAGATAAGCATATAAAAAAGTAGCTGTCGCAATAACCACGATAGATGTGATGGTGAGCAGCATACGGCTTCTTATAGCCAGGCGCTTGCCTTCGTCCGGCGCGAGTCCCGTGGTCTTTTCCAGGAGCTCCCGCATCAGCCTCCGGGAAAAAGCGAAGAAAAGCATGGCCAGGGCTACGGTAAGATTCAGTTCGAAGGCGGCAGCCTGTAATGTCGCCAGCCACCAGTTGGCCGGGATATCTCCCTTATAAAAAAAGAACCACTCGGAAAAGTGAAAAATAAGGATGAGTCCTACCCCGCAAAGCACAATAAAAAGGAGCATGTCCAGGGGGTAATTGAAAGCCGTCCTTCTAGACCTGGCAACCAGCTCTAGCTCCATCTCCTCTTCCTTCTCAAAACCGTCAAGAACATGCAAAACCGGCTTCAAATAGACCGATG
Organism: uncultured Desulfocucumis sp.; assembly: GCA_965543975.1. Classification (GTDB taxonomy): domain Bacteria; phylum Bacillota; class Desulfotomaculia; order Desulfotomaculales; family Desulfocucumaceae; genus Desulfocucumis. The sequence continues at coordinate 7,185 of CBEULQ010000016.1, forward strand.
AAAGAGCATATAGAGCCAGGACTACAAATAAACACTGCCCGAAAACTATAGGAAGATAAAAATCAATCTGCTGCTCCAGGGTAACGCCCTGTATAAACTGGTTGCCCAGGGTTATCGCCGCAAACGCCAAAACCCCTATATACGCAGCTAGGCGAAATATCCGTCTTTTAAGCCTGCGGGACGCCGGCATCTCAGACACACTTCCCCGTTTATTCTGACACAAACACAATACGCGCGGCGTCCTCACTGTCAAAAACCGTTATATAGTCATTGAGGCCGACCATGTGAAAAATCTTGCGGTAATGACCGGAGAGGTTAACGGCGCCCACCGGGCGGCCGGATTCCCGGCAACGACGCACCAGGCCGATGAGCAAGGCTAGGCCGGCGCTGTTAATGTAGTCCACCCCGGCGAAATCCAGCACAGCCGGAGCGGACGGCTCATCTAAAGGAAGTATCTTTTTAAATTCCTCTTCACCTTCACTGGTGATGTCGCCACTAAGACGCAAAAACAGTATTCCTTCTTTCCACTCAATCCGGGAATAAAATTGCTTCTTCAAAGCCTGCCCCCCCTGCCTCCGGTCATGCAATTGCCCTCTCTATCTCCCCATCAAGACGCTTCAGGATATAACAATAAGCCAAATAAACTATCGATATTTGTCTAAACAAAACATTCTACCTGTCCTGGAAAAACCCTGCAAGCCTTCGCAATTCAGACGGAAAAGCAATAAAACTTTTATTATACGTATGAAGAGGCGGGAAGTAAATCAATGCAAGGAAGCAGGTTGTTTTATTAAAAAAATTGCAAGCATGCCAGAAGGTGTCTTATTTTGTAAGAATTTTGTAAGATGAGCCGTTTAATCTGACACTAGACCGTCCATTATATGTTCCCTGCCGATTAATTTTACAGCACTGAAAAAGTTGAAATTCTCCAATTGGGCAGTCTGATGTCAGCGCAAAAAACACAAAAGGAGGTGCTTGTAAGAGCTATGCAGCCTGTTGATCCCCGGCCTTCATGAACGTGGTCTTACAGGCTGTTAGCAAGATAAAAAGGTCTTCAAAATAAAAACAGAACATTTAAGGAGGAATGCAGACAGGTGCGTAAAGCAGGTGGAAAAAGCAAAATAATGGCCCTGATAACAATCGTGGCCCTTATGCTGGGTGTAATACCGCAGGCGGCATTGGGCACGCCGTCGGACATCAGCGGCCACTGGGCACAAAACCAGATAACTGAATGGATGAACAAAGGATTGGCCAGCGGCTATACCGACGGCACATTCAAACCGGACAACAGCATCACCAGGGCAGAATTCATGGTACTGGTGAACAAAGCCTTCGGTTTTACAGAAACATCCCAAGCCCGTTACAAAGATGTTCAAACCTCGGATTGGTTTGCCGCAGACATAGCCCGGGCTAAAGGCGCAGGCTATATATCGGGATACCCGGACGGTACAATCCGCCCAAATAACAGCATAAGCAGGCAGGAGGCAGCCTCCATGCTGGCCAGACTGTTAAAGCTGGACACAGCGGACACCTCATCTATAAGCAAATTTAAGGATGCAGCCCAAATACCCCGGTGGAGCATGGGAGCCATAAGCGCGGTGGTATCAGCGGGGTATATGCAGGGCTACCCGGACATGACCTTCCAGCCGGAAAAAAATATAACCAGGGCTGAGGCAATAGTGTCCCTGAACCGTGCCCTGGGCGGCAGCACCGGCCAGGATACACCCCAAAACACCGTAACCGATGACAAGGCCGTCAAGACGGAACAAGGAACCACAGTAACCGGTGGTGGAGGTGGTGGCAGTGGCAACTCCGGCTCATCACTTCCGGCTGGATATAGCGTAAGCGGCAACACAGCCACCGTGGCAAACCTTGAGGGAGTGCAATATGCCCTGAACCAGTCAGGCATAACAGTAATCAACGGCAACGGATCAAACATAACCGGCAATGTAAAAATAGACAAAGCCGGTATGACGCTGAAAAACATCACTATAACCGGTGACCTGGAAGCAGGCTCCGGGATAGGCGCCGGCGACCTGACCCTGGAAAGCGTAAATGTAACCGGCAAGACAACATTTAATGGCGGCGGCAGCAACAGTATTCACCTTACCGGAACAACACAGCTGCAGGGAACGGTGGAAATCAACAGAGAAGGACTGAGGCTGGTTGCAGATTCGGGCAGTGTATTAGTTACCGGCAATATTCAGATGAACATGCCGGCCACACTGGAATCAGCGGCCAATGTATTCACCGGAACGCTGACAATCAACATTCCCACAACCTATACAGGCAACAGTGACGTAGTAATAGACGCGCCATTAAGCGGAAGTATTAACATACAGCAGACAACAGCTACGGTGAATATACAAATAACGGAATCGGGCAGCGCCAGCATTACTATTACTGCAGAAAATGCAACAATTGAAATAGCACCGGGTGTAACAGTAACCGGAACTATTTCTATTACAGCTACCGGAGTTGCTATTACAAACTCCGGAACCATAAGTGAGCTGATCGCACAGGTGACCGTAACCATTACGGGTAACGCACCGGTTAATACTTCAGGTGTAACCCCCATCATAAAGGCGGCAAAACCGGTGGCAACCCCGCCCGGTGGAGCGGTATCTTTCGGTACGCTGGTAACTCTTTCTTCCGCCACTGTTGGAGCGGCGGTCTACTATACAATTGACGGCAGCGCACCTGACACCACGGTTTCCGATACAGTGTATGCATACACAGGAGCAATCCCCATTGAAAATACTATGACCATCAAGGCCATAGCTGCCAAGGCAGGTATGCAAAACAGTGATGTAATGACCGAAAGCTACACTATCAGCAGCAGTGGCGGTGGCGGTGGAGGCACTCCGACAAATCACCCGCCGGCGGCTAACCAGTTGGCTGAGCAGTCACTATATGTCCACGGCAGTCCGCTGACATTAACCGGCTCCCAACTGGCCACGGACCCGGACGGGGATGCATTGACGGTTACAGAAGCCGCCTACGGAACAGAAGGAATCGTAAGCCTGGACTGGTCCAGCGGCAATCTGGTAATTTCGCCGTTGTCCGCGGGAACAACCTCGGTCACGGCATCAGTATACGACACCGCAAATCAAGGAGTAGACGTATCATTTGACGTAACGGTTAACGAATCAGTAAATGCCTTTAACGTAACTTCCTCCGGGTTTGAGGCCGATGGGGAAATTCCTGATAAATATTCCATGGCTGGCGGTAATAAAAGCATTCCCCTTGCCTGGAGTGCGGGACCGGCAGGAACCTTATCTTATGCCCTGGTTATGTATGACCCGGATGCATATGATTTTATTCACTGGATGGTTAAAAACATCCCGGCTGACATAACCTCACTGGCTGAAGCTGCTTCCGGCTCAACAATGCCGGCCGGTAGTGTAGAACTTCCAAATACCATGTTTGTGCCGGGCTATTTCGGTCCTTCCCCACCGACGAGGCATAAATATGTGACCAAAATCTATGCATTAAATGTTGCAACGCTGGACTCCCTTGTTTATAATCAATTTCCTCAACCTCCTAACACGTTGACTGACTTTAATAATGCCATACAGGGAAAAGTCCTTGCTTCCGGGGAGTTGGTAGGCTACTATACCCCAAATCAAAGTTCTGCCGATATTGCTTACAGCGCAGCAACATATGACAACCAAACCTATACAGAGGGACAGGCCATTGGTAATCTTGTTATTGAAATAACAAACGTCAAAAACTGGACGGCTCAGGCTGTCGATGCAAACACAACCAAACTAACTGGTAACGTGGTCCTTAAACTCGATTATAGTACAATCATACCGGCAGATAATGGAAGTGGAACAACCTATTGGAGTGTGGTTGACGCTGCTGATACTATCACCATTACTCAAGATTACTTGAATACAGTGAGTGACGGTTATCATAACCTTGTTATTGAGATTAATGATGCGACTAACAATATCAGTAATGTATCGCGTACTTTGTCTTTTTACGTCAACCCAGCTGCCCCTAACGGTACACCCGAAACCATCGAACTGAGTGTGATCAGCGGGTCGCCGTTCTCGGTAAATGAACCCACTGAACCGGTGGTTATCAGCTTGGAGGAGTATGATGAAAACGGCTATGCCGTACCGGCCGATCTGAACGGGGTAAAGGTGGAGGACGATTGGAGTTTCTTAGGTGGTCCCCTGACCTTGGGTTCGGACTACACGATAGACGACAATGCCGACACGATAACCCTGACCACGGATTATCTGAACCGCCTGTCCTTGGGAACCAACACGATTACGGTCACACTTACGAACGGTAAGAGCGCCGACGTGGATGTAATGGCTGGCAATGGTCTCGGAGTAAGCCTCGCATATCAGAATTTCGCAGCGGGACACTGTACAGGAACGATAGGCATCCGTCTGGTGCAGTATAATGCAGGCGGGGAGGAAGTACCGGCCGACCTGAACGGCGCAATCGTGGCGGATGATGTGTACGGAGATCTGGCCTTTGATACAGACTACTTAATTAACGAGGATACCGACACGATCACCCTGACCATAGATTACCTGAACACCCTGCCTGCAGGCACCACCACGATAACGATCACGCTTTCAAACGGTATGAGCAAAAGAGTAGAGATTGATGTTCTTACAACCAACATCGCCGTGAGAGCAGGCTATGAAGCTGTGGTAATCGCAGTTGACAACACCGTCGGAGTAGAAGCCGTAACCGTAGCTAGCGGAACTACTTCAGATGGTTTAAAAGGCGCTATAGAAGAAGCAGATGACTACTCAAAGCAGTATTATACCGTAACAGACTCTACGGGGACTGTCGTCAAAACATTTGATGATGTCCTGGTTACCGGCGACAAGCTGGTGGTAGAGCTCGATGACGGGACCACTGCAACCTACGCCATAACAGTTAGTGCACTTGTCCCGTCAGAATCCGTAACGTTGGAATACCTGGGGCATGCCGCCTTTGTCCTGTCCACTCCGGAAGGCCAAAGGGTGCTGCTGGATCCGGAACATGGCTATGGTGATGCTTTGGACCCGGTTGACCTGGCCATCATTTCCCACGAGCATGGTGACCACAACCAGGTCGAAGCAGCAGCTCCGTATCTGGAAAATAACCAGATAATCCGCGGAATTTTCGACACTGTTACAGACGCCGTTTATGGTGACCTGACGGTGAGCAACATCGAGACCAGCCACTTTGACAATGGTGGCGATAATTCCAGCTTTATCTTATCCACGGCCGGAATGCGCCTTGTGCACATGGGGGACTCGCTGGGCACATGCGTTCTTATAGACCCCAATCAACCTTGGCTGGGTGGAACCAACGGTCCGCCGATGGACGATATGGCTAATGCTCTAAAAGGTCCCTCCGGCATCGATGTGCTGATGATCCCCATCGGAGATTCAACGTATGTGGGGGCTCTTGATACCGATGTGGTAATTCAAGCCATTGAAAAGCTGTCGCCCAAAGTGGTTATCCCCATCCATTCGTGGAGCGAAGAGAACATTTCCAACTTCCTTGCAGCCGTTGGAACCGCACACCCCGAATGGAGCATAGTTAATCCCAAGAGTTCTCCGGCAACATTCACAGCCGGTGACTTATCTGCCGGTACAGTGATCTGGAATATTACATCGTCAAGTTCGGTAAACGACCTATGGCCCACCCCGTCAGTCAGCGTTACCGGAAGTGACACGCCAATCAGTGTTGATATCTATACGACCAGTATCGCGGACGGCACGGATGTGACCGTTGAACTGGTGGACACAGCCGGGAATTCTCTGAGCCCGCAAATTATTAGCTCCGGCGGCGAAACAATCAGCAGTAATCCGGCCACAGTTTCCCTGACCATTCCGGGAACAGTGCCGGCGGGTTATTACAGACTAAAAGCGGTATCCGGCGACAGGAGCAACACAAGTGATATTTTCACCATTAATTCTGCTTCAATCAGCTACGTCAGCCAGGATCCATTTAACAGCGCAGAAGGAACTGAATCAACAACGAATGTTGCAATAACGACAACAGGTATTGCTGATAATACTCCGGTGACTGTAGAACTGGTAACAACCTCCGGAGAATCCCTGAGTCAGCCAGTAACAGGCGCCTCCACCATCAACAATAATGAGGCCACAGTATCCCTGACCATACCGGACTGGGTACCGGCCGGATGGTACAAGCTGAAAGTAATGGCCGGCGGCGATTTCCACGGTAGTACAGGATATAACATATATCCTGTATGGTAACAGACTAAACTGAGAGCCGGGCGGGAATTCTGTCCCGACCGGCTCTTACACTGTTTCGCAACGGGGGTAAGAAGGTGCAGTTTAACAAATCCGTGCAAAGGTACTGCAGGTTTATCAATCGGGAGGCAACCATACAGGTGAGGGAGTTACAAGGTTG
>CBEULQ010000017.1:0-13318 GCA_965543975.1 uncultured Desulfocucumis sp.
CAGCGGGTGGAGATCGTCAAGGCGCTCTACCGGGGGGCTAATTTGCTCATCCTGGATGAGCCGACGGCGGTGCTGACTCCCCAGGAATCCAACGAGTTGATAATTTTAATGAAAAAAATGGCCGCCGGCGGCAGCTCAATTATCCTTATCAGCCATAAGCTGAACGAGGTTATGGCGGTGAGCGACCGGGTTACTGTTTTGCGGGACGGGGAAGTGGCGGCTACGGTTAAAACCGCTGAAACCTCTCCGGATGAACTGGCCAGAATGATGGTGGGGCGGGAATTGACCTCCTGCGCCAGGGAAGCTGAAGGTTCACCCGGCAGGACCGTTTTGGAGCTTAATAATGTATGGGCTTCCGGCGACAAGGGTCCAGCCGCCCTGGAGGGGGTTTCCCTGGACCTGAAGGCCGGCGAAATAGTCGGTATTGCCGGTGTTTCCGGCAACGGGCAGAAGGAACTGGCGGAGGTCATCAGCGGGCTCAGGAAGGTGGATAAAGGGCAGGTCATTTTGAACGACAAAACCATCACCAATCTGCCGCCCCACCGGATTATCCGGCAGGGTCTGGGCTACATTCCGGAGGACCGGCTGCACGTGGGAACCATCCCTTCCTTTTCCGTCTGGGAAAACCTGATTCTGAAGGATCATCATTTATCGCCTTATTCCAGAAACATATTTTTACAGTACCGTCTCATAAAGTATCATAGTAGTTCCCTGGTGGACAAATACGGGGTTAAAACACCAAAACTGGAAACTCCCACCGGACACCTTTCCGGTGGCAATATCCAGCGGGTGGTCCTGGCCAGGGAAATAACCCGCGGGCCGGTGGCGCTGGTGGCGGCTTCTCCCACCCGGGGGCTAGACATCGGAGCGACGCAGTACGTTCATACCAAGTTGCTGGAAGCCCGGAAAAACGGTATCGGTGTTTTACTGATATCCGAGGATTTGGATGAGTTGTTGCGGCTCTGTGACCGGGTCGCGGTGATGTACGAAGGGCGGATTATGAAGGTGATGCCCGTTAAGGAAGTCGACGAACGGGTGCTGGGCCTGCTGATGGCAGGGGTTAAGGACGCGGTTTAAGGTGTAGTTGAGCATACCTTGGAGGTTAGCATGGCTAAATTAAATGTAACCATATGCGGTATTTCCTTTCCCAACCCGTTGATGCCGGCGGCCGGGCCGCCCACCAGGAACGGGGCCATGTGCCGGGCGGCGGCGGAAGGCGGCGCCGGCGGCCTGGTGACCAAAACCATCTCCGTCCGCCCGGCCGAGGTGCCCAGACCCTGCATGGCCGAAATCAGGGGAGGGTTTTTAAATACCGAGCTCTGGTCGGAACTGCCCAAGGAGCAGTGGCTGGAGCAGGAATTTCAACAGGCGAAGGAAACGGGCCTGCCGGTTATCATCAGCATGGGCTATACGGCCGAACAGATTGCTGAACTGGCAAAGCTTGTAAAACCCTTTGCGGACGCGCTGGAGCTGTCCACCCATTACGTGGGTAACGATATCTCGCCCATTATCCAGGCGTTAAACGCGGCCAAGGCCGCGGTGGATGTGCCTGTCTTAATGAAGCTGAGCCCCCACCCGAATATTCAGGAGATTGCCCTGGCCCTGGAAGACGCCGGCGCCGACGGCCTGGTGATGATCAACTCCTTTGGCCCCTGCCTGGGAATCGATGTGGAAACCGGATTACCCTTCATGGGAAGCAAAGAAGGCTACGGCTGGCTGTCCGGCGCCGCCATCAAGCCCCTGGCCCTGCGTTGTATCTTTGATGCCGCCAGGGCGGTTAAAATTCCGGTTATAGGGGTAGGGGGAGTCACATCCGGCCGGGATGCGGCAGAAATGTTCATGGCCGGAGCCTCCGGTGTTCAAATCTGTACGGCGGCAATCCTGCGGGGGCCTGCAGTTTACGGGAAAATTGCTGGGGAATTGAATGAGTTTCTGGATAGTCACGGCTATTCCTCGGTGGAGGACATAAAAGGTTTAACCATCCGGAAAATGTCTGAAAGAAAAACCGGAACCGCCGCAGCGGCGCCGGTGGTCGATCATGCGCGGTGTACCCTGTGTGGATTGTGTGAAACAAGCTGTGCTTACGACGCCATATCACGGTCCGGAGAAATTGTTATTGATGCTGATAAATGCTTCGGTTGCGGCTTGTGCGTTACCCGGTGCAAACCGCGGGCTTTAAGCCTGAAAATTTGAATTGGGGCATAAAACCTTAAGGCAGGGCGTTACTTTCGCAAAATTGTTCGGGTAGGGTAACGCCGTGTCTTAAGAAAGTGTCTCACTAAGATTAAAAACGGAGAGTACTGATGGCCGATTTATTGATTCGCCACGCCGCTATCGTGGACGGAACGGGCAACCCCTGGTTTACCGGTGACGTGGCCGTGGCAGGGGACACCATTATAGATATGGGGCAGCTTTCCGGTACTGCCGGAAATTATAAACGAGTCATCGACGCCGACGGCCTTACCTTAAGCCCCGGCTTTATTGATATGCACAGCCACTCGGACCTGGTGCAGATGGAAAACCCCCTGGCCCCGGCGAAAATCCGGCAGGGGATTACCACCGAACTGCTGGGCCAGGACGGTCTGGGTGTGGCCCCCATGCGTCCGGAAATTGCCCGGGACTATAGCCGGTACCTGACAGGGCTGCTGGGGAACCCGGCGGTTGAATGGTCATGGCGCAGTTTCGGGGAGTACCTGGGGGCGATGGATGCTGCCAAAACGGCGACCAACCTGGCGGTGCTGGTCAGCCACGGCCCTCTCCGCCTGCTGGCGGTGGGAATGGAGGAGCGGCCTGCCACCGATAACGAATTGGCAACCATGTGTGTTTTGGCTACCGAAGCTCTGGCCCAGGGAGCCTTTGGTTTTTCCACCGGACTGATTTATCCGCCCTGTGTTTTTGCCGACCGGAAAGAGCTGGTTGCCCTGGCCCGGGTCACGGCACCGGCGGGCGGCATCTTTGTGGCCCATATCCGGAATGAGCGTGATTTGCTGGAGGAGGCGGTCCGGGAGATATTTTCGATCAGCAGGGAGACGGGAGTCGCACCGCACATATCCCACCTGAAAGTAATGGGTAAAGAAAACTGGGGTACGGCTTCCCGGCAGCTGTCCCTTTTTGAAGAGGCCCGCAGCCAGGGGCTGGAGGCCGGTTTTGACCAGTATCCCTATCCGGCGGGCAGCACCATGTTGAGCATTTTAATCCCCGCCCATGCCCATGCCGGAGGTCCGGAGGAACTGCTGGCAAGACTACGTGACCGGGAGACCCGGCGCGTACTGGCCGGGCAGATGGAAAGCGGACTGCCGGGCTGGGAAAATATAGCCACCGCCGCCGGCTGGGAGGGCATCCTGGTGACCGGGATTCCCGACGGTCCCAATAAGCGCTGGGAGGGGAAGAGTCTGGCCGAACTGGCCGGGGTGCGGGGATGCACTCCCCAGGAAGTTGTTTTTGATTTGCTCATCGAAGAACGGCTGCAGGTATCCATGGTTAATTTCAGCATGCATGAAGGAGACGTGGCAACCATCATGGGCCATCCTCTGGGAATGCTGGGCACAGACGGGCTGCTGGGAGGCAAACCCCACCCCCGGGCCTACGGTTCCACAGCCCGAATTCTCCAAAAGTTCGTCCGGGAAGAGCAGGTGATCAGACTGGAGCAGGCCATAGCCCGGATGACATCCCGGCCCGCAGCGAGATTGGGCCTTTTCGACCGGGGGGTGCTTCGCCCGGGGTTGAAGGCCGACATGGTCCTGTTTGACGCGCGGAAAGTAGAGGACCTGGCCACCTACACCGATCCCTGCCGGCACCCCGCCGGTTTTGAGTATGTCTGGGTAAACGGTGTTGCCGCCCTGGAAAAGGGGCGGGAAACGGGTAAACTTTCGGGCAGGGTGCTGCGCAAGGGTGCTTATACTGAGTGAATTTCGGGTCAGGAGTCAGGAGTCAGAAGTCAGGAGTCAGAAGGGTTCAGGCATTCCTTATACCCTAAAACTCTGTGTGCTCTGTGGCTAAGTATTTTCATTGTCCGTGGTGCCGCAGGCGGCATGGATGTCTATCAGGAGTATGGAGTTATAATGAGAGAACCGTTTATTATCTCGAAGTATTCTGAATTCTGACTACTGAATTCTGACTACTTAAGTAGTAATATTTGGGCAGGAGGTGGGAAGGGTGTTCACGCTAAACCTGAACGGTAATACGGTGACCGCCGCCGAGGACATGAACCTGCTGGATTATTTGCGGGAAGAAGCACGCCTGACATCGGTTAAGAACGGCTGCGGTGAGGGGGCCTGCGGCGCCTGCATGGTCCTGGTGGAGGGGGAGGCTAAGCGCGCTTGCACCCTGACCCTGGGTAAAGTGTACGGCAAAACGGTTATCACGGTAGAGGGCCTCTCCGAACGGGAGAAGGAGATTTACTCCCGGGCCTTTATCGAAGCGGGGGCGGTGCAGTGCGGTTTTTGTACCCCGGGCATGGTGATCAGCGCCAAAAGTTTGCTGGACCGTGAAAAGAACCCCACACCGGAGGAAATCAGAAAGGCGCTAAGGAATAACATCTGCCGCTGCACCGGGTACGTAAAGATAGAAAAGGCCGTTCTGCTGGCGGCCAAAGCATTGCGGGGAGAGGTTTTCCCCGCGGCGGACGGTTCCGCCGGGCTGGGGGCGCGGCTCTGCAGGGTCGACGCCAGGGAGAAAGTTCTGGGAACCGGCCGGTACGTGGACGACCTGTTTGAAGAGGGAATGCTGTATGCAGCGGTATTGCGGGCGAAGTTTCCCAGGGTGCTGGTCAAATCCATCGACGTCGGCGCGGCCGCAGCGCATCCCGGGGTGGAGGCCGTATTGACCGCCGATGATGTGCCGGGAAACCGGTTCTGGGGCATGATCGTCAAGGACTGGCCCGCGCTCATTGCCGTTGGGGAGGAAACGCGGTACGTGGGAGACGCCCTGGCCCTGGTGGCCGCCCAATCCAAAAAGGCAGCCGGGGAAGCCCTGGATCTGATCAAGGTGGAATACCAGGAATTGACGCCGGTTACCACCGCCGCCGCAGCTTTACGGGATGACGCGCCGAAAATTCACCCCCGGGGTAACGTTCTCAGCACCACCCTGGTGAACAGGGGCGATGTACATAAAGCCCTGGCCGGGGCCAAATATACGGTTACCCAAACGTATCGCACCCCGTCCACCGAGCACGCTTTCCTGGAACCGGAAAGCGCCCTGGCCGTTCCCGCCGGGGACGGGGGCTTAACCGTTTATGTGAGCTGTCAGAGCGTGTACGAAGACCAGCACGGTATCGCCTCGATACTGGGGCTGCCACCGGAGAAGGTGAGGGTGGTGGGCAAGCTGGTGGGCGGCGCCTTTGGCGGCAAAGAGGATTTAAGCGTGCAGCATCACGCGGCGCTCCTGGCCATGCGCACCGGGAAGCCGGTGAAGTTGACCCTTACCCGCCGGGAAAGCATCCTTGTGCACCCCAAACGGCACGCCATGGAAATAGAGATCACCACCGCCTGTGACGGGCGGGGCATGTTGACCGCCGTAATCGGGAAAATTACAGCCGACACCGGGGCCTACGCCTCCCTGGGCGGCCCGGTGCTGCAGAGGGCCTGTACCCATCTGGCGGGGCCTTACCATGTTCCCAACGCGGACATAAACGGCCGGGCGGTCTATACCAACAACCCGCCGGGCGGCGCCTTCCGGGGTTTCGGGGTCCCCCAGGCATGTTTCGCCTGTGAAACCAACCTTGACCTGCTGGCGGAAAAGGTGGGTATCTCACCCTGGGAGATTCGCTATCGAAATGCTCTGGAGCCGGGGATAACCATGGCCACCGGGCAGATCGCCGGCCCGGATACCGCCATTAAAGAAACCTTACTGGCCGTGAAAGATATCTACCAGGCGAATCGTTTTGCCGGCATCGCCTGTGCCTTGAAAAATACCGGGCTGGGTGTGGGAGTACCGGATACGGGCAGGGTCAAACTAAAAGTGCAGCGCGGCAAAGTGGTGGTCCTTACCAGCGCCGCCTGTTTGGGACAGGGTTTGGCCACAGCATTGACGCAAATTGTCGGTGAAGCCACCGGTTTGCCTGCTGAGAACATCGAGGTGGGTGTTCCCGACACCTTCTTAACGCCCAATGCCGGTCCCACAACAGCTTCCCGGCAAACCCTGTTCACCGGGGAGGCCGCCAGAAGAGCGGCAATGCAATTGGCGGAGGATTTGAAGAACTTTTCATTGGCAGACCTGGAGGGTAAGGATTATTCCGGTGAATACACGGGGCAGACGGACCCACTTAATTCAGCAAAGCAGGATCCGGTCAACCATGTGGCTTTCAGCTATGCCACCCAGGTGGTTGTGCTGGATGAGCAGGGCCGGGTCAAGAAAGCTGTTGCCGCCCATGATGTGGGCAAAGCCATCAATCCCACTGCTGTGGAAGGGCAAATAGAAGGGGGTTTCGCCATGGGCCTGGGGTATGCCCTGAGAGAAAAATTCCCTTTGGAAAACGGTGTGCCCACTGCCAGGTTCGCTACCCTGGGACTCCTGCGCTCCACCGATATGCCGGAGGTCGAAGTAATACTTATCGAGAAAAACCCTTCCTCCCTTGCTTACGGAGCCAAGGGTATAGGGGAAATCGCCGCCATTCCCGCCGCCCCGGCAGTGGCCTCGGCCTATTACCGTTATGACCGCAGGGTCCGGCTCAGCCTGCCGCTGGCCGGCACGCCTTATCAAAAATAGTAGTCGGTTTAAGGAAGAGATATATGGACTTGATAAAGGCCCTCGGGCTAACCGGTAAAGAAATGGTCTGCTTTGCAGGGGCCGGCGGCAAAAGCAGCCTGATGCAAAAACTGGCGCTGGAGCATGCCCGTAACGGTCGCAGGGTGCTTGTCACCACCAGCACCAGGATGTTTGCCCGGCAGCTAAGAGATCTGGGTGAACTGATTTTGGAACCGGATTGTAATAAGCTGCTCGGAAAACTTGAACCCGCTCTTTTGGAAAATGACATTCTGGCTGCCGGCAGCGGCCTGACGGACGATGAAAAAGTCACCGGTTTAAATAAAGACTGTCTTGATATGCTGTTCAGCCGGAACCTGTTTGATGCTATCCTGGTGGAAGCGGACGGTTCCAGGGGCAAATCTTTCAAAGCGCCGGCGGAGCATGAGCCCGTACTGCCCAAGGCATGTACCACGGTCATTCCTGTGGTGGGGGTCGATATTTTGGGCCGCCCCTTAACGGAGGAATTTGTCCACCGTCACCAATTTGTCTGCCAAATTACAGGACAGGATACCGGCAGTGAGGTTACGGAAGAAACTGTTTCGAAGGTTATCAAGCATTACTCGGTTTTGTCGGAAAAGGTTTCCGGGAGCATTAAAATAGTGCCTGTCATCAATAAAGCCGATAGCGCAGATATGGTCAAACAGGCAAAGAAATTAGCCTTCTGTATGGTATCCGGCAATATCAGGAGAGTGCTGGTAACTTCGGCTTTAATACCAAACCCGGTGCTGGAGGTGGTGGCGTGATTTCGGCAGTGGTGCTTGCGGCCGGACTTTCCCGCCGGATGGGGAAACCGAAGTTGTTGCTTCCCCTGGGTTCAAAAACCATCATAGAGCACGTTGTTGAGCATGTTTTGAAAGCAAGGGCCGCTGAGATCATTGTTGTATTAGGGGCTAACGGGCGGGAAATAAGGCAAGTACTGTCCGGCTACGCTGTGAAATGTATCGAGAATCCGCGGTACGCCGAAGGCCAGGGAACTTCCGTTGCGGCCGGGGCGGCTGCGGTGAGCCCTTATGCCGGTGGAATCCTATTTTTGACCGGAGACCAGCCACTGGTTTCACCATGGCTGATGAACAGGTTAATTGATGAATTCACTAACTCTGAAGCCTTGATCCTAAAGCATGGAGGAAAGGGTACGCCGGCCATTTTCAATATAAAATTGCGGGATGAATTGATGCGGTTGTCGGGGGACGCGGGTGGAAAGCAACTGATGGAAAAGTATAAAAATGAAGTTCAAACCGTACCGGTTGACCCCGGATCAATGACTATGGACGTGGATACCGAAGAGGATTATCAAAAAATACGGCAAATGTGGGACCTCAAAAAACAGTTTTAACAACTTACAAGGAAAAGAGAATGTTGGTATGCTGGGAGAAAAAATTCGCAGCAAAAGAATGGAGAAAAAATTAACCCTGAAGGAATTGGCCGATCGAGTCGATCTTACCCAGGGCTTTTTGAGCCAGGTGGAGCGGGGTTTGACGGAGCCGTCCATTACTTCCCTGCGGAGAATTGCCGGCGCGCTGGAGGTACCCATTTTTTACTTTTTAATGGATGAGGAAGAGTCAAACCCTGTGGTTAGGAAGAACGAAAGGCAGATTTTGCAGTTTCCCGCTTCGCACCTAACCTTTGAGCTACTGTCCCCGGATTTGAACAGAAGCATTGAGATGATGATGGCCCGCCTGGAGCCGGGCGCCGTAACCTGCGACGAGCCGCTGACCCACCCCGGTGAGGAGAATATCGTGGTTTTGCAGGGCAGCATGAAGATACAGATTGGCGAGGATATTTACCATTTGGAAGAAGGGGACAGCATCTATTATTTTTCAAGTATACCGCATAAAATTTGGAGCACCGGCAAAGAGGACCTGGTTTTCGTTTCGGCCATTACTCCCCCGGCTTTTTAGTCAGGGTGACTGTTGAGTTTTCCCGGTGGTTAAAAGCAGCGACCATCATGGCCGCTATTAGAAAATAATATTAGCGATGAGCGGGAAAGGAGTTTTATCGTGTCAAGAAAAGCTATCAGCGCTAATGGGGCAGTTTCTGTCGGTCCATATTCACATGCTATCGAATCCGGGGAATTGATTTATTTTTCCGGGCAAACCCCGATCGATTCAAAGACCGGAAAAATTGTCGAGGGTGATATTATAGCCCAAACAGAACAATGCTTTATGAATTTGTTCAATGTCTTAAGTGCTGCTGGTTTAACACCTGAAGATGTTGTTAAAGTCAACGTTTTTCTAACTGATATGAACAATTTTAATGCGATGAATTCGGTTTATTCAACAAAGTTTTCTTCTCCATATCCTGCAAGAACTACTATTGGCGTAGCTTCGTTGCCATTAGGCGCACAAATAGAAATTGAGATGATTGCACAGTGTCTACAGCGTGGTTGATGGACAAGGAAACATACAGTGTAAGAGAGGAATGTCCGATGAACAACGTATTAGGATATAAGTGCACCATATGCCAAAAAGAATATGAAGCTGAGTTAAACCTGTACACCTGTCCCGGGTGCGGTTCTCAAGGGATTTTAGATATTATTTATGATTATAAAAAAATAAAAAAGAAAGTTACCGCCCAATCCCTGGCAGGAAATAAAGATTACTCCATGTGGCGCTATGCTCCATTCATGACGGTCCGGGAAGATAAACTTGACCGGACTCTGAGGGTGGGCTGGACGCCTTTATATACCGCGAACCGGTTGACCGGCCAGTTGGGGTTGCAGGCGTTGTACATAAAAGATGATGGGGTGAATCCCACCGGCTCCCTAAAGGACAGGGCCTCCGCGGTTGCGGTGGTCAAGGCTCTGGAAAGCGACATGGATATCATCGGCTGCAGTTCCACGGGTAATGCCGCATCGTCCCTGGCGGGCAACGCGGCCAGAATGGGCGTGAAGACGGTGATCTTTGTTCCCGGGAGGGCGCCCGCCGGAAAGCTGGCTCAGCTCTTGATCTTTGGAGCCAGGGTTATCAGTGTGTCCGGCAATTATCAGCAGACCTTCGAGCTGTCTGAACAGGCTATCCGGAAGTGGGGCTGGTATAACCGCAACGCTGCCATTAACCCCCATTTATTGGAGGGAAAGAAAACCGTTTCCATGGAGATCGCCGAGCAGTTGAACTGGGATGTGCCGGACTGGGTGGCGGTATCGGTGGGCGACGGCTGTACCATCGGGGGAGTTTATAAAGGGTTTTATGACCTGCTGCAATTGGGTTTTATTGAAAAAATACCCAGGATACTGGGAGTGCAGGCGGAGGGCTGCTGTCCCTTTTATACCGCCTGGGCCGGGTCGCAACCGCTAAAGCCCGCGGAGGAAAACACCCTGGCGGACAGCATCGCCGTGGGTGTTCCCAGAAACCCGGTCAAGGCTTTAAACGCCGTCAATTACTCCGGCGGCGCCTGGATTACGGTAACGGATCAGGATATTTTAAACGCCATGAAAATGTTGGGAACCACCGAAGGTATTTTTGGCGAACCGGCCGGTGTCACCGGTTTAGCCGGTTTAGCAAAGGCCTTGACCAAGGGCATCGTTAAAAAACAAGAAAGAGCGGCGATTATTGTCACCGGCAACGGTTTAAAGGATATTCATAACGCCCTTAAGGCAGCCGGTGAACCGTTCCGGGTGCAGCCCGATTTTAGGGAGTTGGAGAAGATAGTGACATGCGTTGGGGATATTCCTTCGTGAAGTTGTTACAATTAAGGGTATTTATATCAACATCAGAAGGAATGTCCCCTAACCTTTGAAGAGGGGTGAACAAACCAGGTGAAAGAGAAGATGATCGGGTTTTGCCAACGGTTGATTCAAACTCCCGGTTTATCGGGAGAAGAGCGGGACGTGGCGGAACTGATAGCCGCGGAAATGAAATCCCTGGGCTTTGACGAAGTTTGGTTCGATGCATACGGCAGCGTCATCGGCAAAGTTAAGGGCTCCGGCAACGGAAAAACTGTTCTCTTTGACGGTCATATTGACACCGTGCCGGTGTCGGACGGTCATCAGTGGACAACGGACCCCTTCGGGGGCCGGATCATAGACGGCAGGATTTACGGCCGGGGGGCCAGCGACATGAAAGGGGCGGTGGCGGCCATGGTCTATGCCGTGGCTGCGGCTGCCCAAAGCGGGGAGAAGCCGGCTGGGGATCTGTATGTTTGCGGCTCGGTGCAGGAAGAAAATTTCGAGGGGATAGCCCTTGCCCCTGTTTTAGAACAGGTAAAACCGGATGTGGTGGTGATCGGGGAGGCCACCGAGTTGCGGCTGAATATCGGCCAGCGTGGCCGGGCGGAAATCGCCGTTCATACCTACGGCAAGTCTGTTCACTCATCAAATCCCCAGTTTGGCATCAACGCCGTTATTAAAATGTGCCCGGTAATCGAAAGCATTGGTAAGGCTGATCCGGTGACCCATGAAATACTGGGGCAGGGAATCAGCGTGATCACCGATATCATCTCCACGCCTTATCCAGGCAGTTCGGTGGTTCCCAACCACTGTCGCATTACCATCGACCGCAGGTTGCTGGCCGGTGAAACGGAAGCCGGCGTAATGGGGCAGTTTGAAGAGCTGCTGGCCGGTATCAAGGCCGGGGATTCCGGGTTTGACGGTTCGGTGGAATTTGTCAGGGGAGAGGCTGTTTGCTACACCGGAGTCAAAATAGAGGGGCTGCGATTTTTCCCGGCCTGGCTTATGGATCGAAACAGCAAGTTTGTTCTGGATGCTGAAAAAGCGCTGAAAGAAGCGGGACTTCCGGGGACAATAGGGACTTACTCCTTCTGTACCAACGGCAGTCAGAGCGCCGGAGTAAAAGGGATTAATACCATCGGATTCGGTCCTTCCAGGGAAAACCTGGCCCACACGGTGGATGAGTACGTGGAAGTGGCTCAGTTGGAAGGCGCCTACACCGGTTATATGGCTTTGGCCAGGGCTCTGGCAAAAATATAATAACAATGAAGGGGAGATACCTTAGATGAGTAGTGCGAAAATACCCTTCGGTCCGACCTATGAGGAGATGCTTCACCCGGAGAACATCACCCCTGAGATTAGGAAAAAAGCAATAAGGGCCGCTAAGGAAAATGAAATTGACCCCATCAATTTGTTCAATATAACCTGGAAAGACGAAGCGGGCAACGTTAGAAAGATTGTTTTGCCCAAAGAGCTTACCGGTGTTGACGCCAACATCGTGGTGATGCTGGGGACCTATTTCCCCTCGGGCTCACACAAGGTCGGCCCGGCTTATGCCACCCTGATCGAGGGTTGTGTGGACGGCGAAATTATTCCCGGCCAGCACACCATCCTGGGGCCCTCCACAGGCAACTTCGGAATCGGCGTGGCTTACATCTGCCGCCTGATGGGCTATAAGGCCGTGGTGATCATGCCGGACAACATGAGCAAGGAGCGGTACGAACGAATCCGCAAATACGGCGCCGATCTTGATCTGACACCCGGCACGGAATCTGACGTCATTCTCACCCTGCAAAGGACCTATGAACTGAAAAAAGATCCCCGGAACAAGCCTTTGGCCCAGTTTGAACTGATGCCCAACTACCGTTTCCACCGCCATGTCACCGGCAATTCGGCCGTTGAAGCGGTGCAGGGTGTGGGAAACGGGCGAATTGCCTGCTTTACTTCCGCTCCCGGTTCGGCCGGAACCATTGCCGCGGGGGATCAGATTAAAAGCGCTTTTCCCGAAGCGAAGGTGGTTGCCCTGGAGCCTTACGAGTGCTCCACGCTGGCCACAGGAGGCGTTGGACAGCATCGCATCGAGGGAATAGGCGATAAAATGTGCACCCTGATCCACAACGTGCTGACCACGGATTTTGTTGCGTTAATAAAGGATGACGACTGTGTCCGGGGCTTAAAGCTGCTGAACGACGGCCCCAGGGTGCTGACCAAAGCCGGCGTAAAGCCGGAAATGGCCGATTTACTGAGGAATCTATTTGGCGTATCCGGTATCTGTAACGTTTTAGGCGCCATAAAGATGGCCAGGTACCTGCGCCTGGGACCGGATGACAACGTGGTGACCATCGCCACCGACGGCATTGACCGCTATAACTCGGTGCTTGACGATCTGTCGAAACGCACCCTAGAAATAGAGGATTTTGTGCTGGAACGCTGGCACAAGGACATCTTTATGGAAGCGGATGAAAGGCATGTTTACGATTTCCGGAAACCTGAGGTGAAAGAGCAGTTGTTTAAGCAAAAGGAGAAAGACTGGCTGCCCTTCGGATACTCCCGGGAATACCTGGACGCCATGAGAAGCATGGGTTTCTGGGAAGAAGAGTATATAAAATACAAAGAGTATGACGATAAGATTAGGCAGATGAGATAAACTTTTTCCCATCCTTCCAAGGCCCTTCTGGCTCACATAAGGGAAGCGCGGCGGAAAGGCCTTAAAGGGCTATCCTATAATACCCATACGAAAAGTAAAGTAATCTGCCAGGATGACCGGTTCTTAGGTACCTCCAGTGCAGGGTAGCTTATTACCCGCAATAAAATCCTTAAGTAATAACAGTTTCTACAAAAAAATCCAAATACCATAAAGTAAGGGAGTTGCATTTTTTATTTTTTTATGGAGGATTAATTTATACCTGT